>CAYUHO010000069.1:0-6680 GCA_964444445.1 uncultured Piscirickettsiaceae bacterium
TCCTTAAAGATTATCCTCTATTTTAAACACGGATTTCAGTTAAAATGTTTCATCTTAATTTAAATCAAGGGATACCTGAAAATTGGCTCAATTTGTTCATTTACATGTTCATTCAGAATATTCGGTCGTTGATTCAACCCTTGGTGTAAAACCCGCCATATCCCTTGCATCAGACTCAAAACAGCCTGCCATTGCACTTGTTGATCAAATGAATATGTTTGCATTGGTTAAGTTCTATACCAATTCAATGGCAGCGGGAATAAAACCTGTTATTGGAGTTGAAATCAATGTAGAGCCGGAATCAGGCGATATGTTTAAGGTAGTTTGTTTGTGTCAAAACAAACAAGGTTATTTGAATTTATCACACATTGTTTCAATGGCATTTTTGAAAAATCAACGAATCATTAATAATAAAAATGTGGCTTTGGTTAAACAAGCTTGGTTAGCGGAAAAAAATGAAGGTTTAATCATTCTTTCTGGTGGACGGGAAGGCGATATTGGGCAGGCAATTATCGAGCAAAAACCCAACCTAGTCGCAAGCCGAGCTCAGTGGTGGATTAAGCATTTTCCTGAACGTTTTTACCTTGAATTAATTAGAACCGGCAGGCCTAACGAAGAAGAGTGTATTGTCGGTGCAGTAGAAGTTGCACATCGTTATGATTTGCCCGTGGTTGCCACAAATGATATTAGGTTTGTTAAAGCAGATGACTTTGATGCACATGAAGTTAGAGTCTGTATTCATGATGGTTATATTTTGGATGATCCAAATCGTCCAAAACACTATTCAGAAGAACAGTATTTTCGCACAACAGAAGAAATGGTGGAGCTGTTTGAAGACATTCCTGAGGCAATTGCCAATACTGTTGAAGTAGCTAAACGTTGTAATCTTGATTTAACTTTGGGAGAGTACTTTTTACCCGAGTTTCCAATTCCAGAAGGTTTGACGGAAGATGAATATTTTATTCAAGAATCGGAAAAAGGGTTAGATGAACGACTTGCTTTTTTGTTTCCTGATTTATCTGAGGAGGCGTTTGCCCAAAACCGTATTGCCTATGATGAAAGGCTTAAGTTTGAATTAGATATTATTATTCAAATGGGTTTCCCTGGTTATTTTTTTATCGTTGCTGACTTTATTCAATGGGGTAAAGATCAAGGAGTACCAGTTGGGCCTGGTCGTGGTTCTGGTGCGGGTTCATTGGTTGCTTATGCACTCAAAATTACGGATTTAGACCCTTTAGAATATGATCTTCTTTTTGAGCGATTTCTAAACCCTGAGCGTTTATCGATGCCCGATTTCGATGTCGATTTTTGTATGGATCGTCGGGATGAAGTGATTGATTATGTTTCTCGTCAATATGGTCAAGATCATGTATCACAAATTGTGACCTTTGGAACCATGGCTGCAAAAGCAGTCGTGCGTGATGTGGGACGTGTGCTTGGTTTGGGTTATGGTTTAGTCGATGGTGTCGCCAAGCTGATTCCAAATGATTTAGGAATCAAGTTAAAAGGGGCATTAGAGCAAGAAGAGCAGTTACAAGAAAGATACGATAATGAAGATGATATTCGTATGTTGCTCGACTTGGCATTAACCCTTGAAGGAACCGTTAGAAATACTGGAAAGCATGCAGGTGGAGTGGTTATTTCGCCGACGCCTTTGGATGAATTTTGTCCTGTACTCTGTGAACCAGATGGTTCTAGTGTTGTTACCCAGTTAGATAAAAATGATGTTGAAACTGCTGGGTTGGTTAAGTTTGATTTCTTGGGCTTAAGAACCTTAACTATCATTGATTGGGCGCTGCAATCAATCAACGCAGGTAAAACTAAAGACGATGAAGACTTTGTTGAGATTGAAAGTATTCCGCTGGTTGATGAATCCGTATTTGATTTAATCAAGACTGGGCGAACTACAGGGATATTTCAATTAGAGTCTTCAGGCATGCAGAACCTGATTGTGCGTTTAAAACCTGATTGTTTTGAAGATATT
Source organism: uncultured Piscirickettsiaceae bacterium (assembly GCA_964444445.1). Lineage (GTDB taxonomy): Bacteria > Pseudomonadota > Gammaproteobacteria > Thiomicrospirales > Thiomicrospiraceae > Hydrogenovibrio. The sequence continues at coordinate 1,985 of CAYUHO010000069.1, forward strand.
ATCGCTCTCGTTGCCCTGTTTAGACCAGGTCCACTTGAATCTGGAATGGTTGATAACTTTATTGCTCGAAAACACGGGCGTGAAAAGGTCTCTTATCCCGATGCTCAGTATCAGCATGACTCATTAAAAGAAACGCTTGAACCTACCTATGGGGTTATTCTTTACCAAGAACAGGTGATGCAAATTGCTCAAATTCTATCAGGTTATACCTTGGGTGAAGCGGATATGCTTCGTCGTGCAATGGGTAAGAAAAAACCTGAAGAAATGGCAAAACAACGGTCAGTATTCGAGCAGGGTGCGATTAACAATGGGGTTGACGGTAGCCTTGCGATGAAAATTTTTGACTTGGTTGAAAAGTTTGCAGGTTACGGGTTCAACAAGTCTCACTCTGCTGCTTACGCCTTAGTATCATATCAGTCCGCCTGGTTAAAAACCCATTATCCTGCTGAGTTTATGGCAGCGCAAATATCATCTGATATGGACAATACTGACAAGGTTGTCCATATGATTAATGAATGCTATTCAATGGGATTAACGGTTGATGTACCTGATATTAATCAAGGACAAATTCATTTTAAGCCTGTTAAAGGTGAAAACAGACTGATTTATGGGCTGGGAGCAATTAAGGGGGCTGGTGAGGCGGCACTTGAAAATGTGATTGCTGAACGCAATGAAAATGGTGTTTTTAAAGATTTATTTGATTTTTGTTTTCGTGTGAGTAAAAAGGTAAACAAGCGAGTACTAGAAGCTTTAATTCTAGGAGGTGCGTTTGATAAATTACATGAAAACCGTCATGCAATGGTTGCGAGTATTGGGTTAGCCTTACAAAAAGCAGAGCAAAAACATAAAAATGAAGAAGCAGGGCAGGTGGATTTGTTTGGCGATGCTGAAGCATTTGAAGATGAAAATTCGGATGAGTTATTAAATGTTTCGGAAATGCCAAAAAAAGAAAAACTCAAAAAAGAGAAAGAGAGTTTAGGTCTATATTTGACGGGTCATCCAATTGATGAATATCAAAAAGAGCTTAGTCAGATGGTCGATAAAAAACTGATTGAGCTAGTACCTGAAAAATGGAAAAAGATTTGGGTAGCAGGGTTAATTGTTGAATCGAGAAGCAAGGTAACAAAATCTGGTAGTCGAATGGGATTTGTATCACTTGATGATAAAAGTGCTCGTTTAGAAATTGTTTTGCGTCCTGCTGTATTTGAGTCAGCAAGAGAGATGATAAATGTTGATCAAATCGCAATTTTTTATGGTGAAGTTGCGGAAGATAACTTTAATGGTGGGATTCAAATGAGCGCAGAGCAGGTGGTGAGTTTACCTGAGTACAGAGTTGAAAACTCACGAGCTATTAAAATATTTTCACATCAAAAAATAGACGTTAACAAAATTCATGAGCTACAAAATATTATCCTGCCATTTAGAAGTGATGAGGGGTTATTATTAGTTGTTGATTTTGAAAATGAAGATGCCAAGGTGCAATTAAAAAGTACGGATGGTTTTCGCTATTTTCCAGATGATGAATTGTTAGAAAATTTAAAACAAGCCAATTGGCAACCTGAAATTGTAATTTAAGCTCAAAGCTCAAATCCTAAACAGGGATGCGAGCAAAGGAGTATAATCGAATTTTCTTATTTACAAAGGGTTTAATACAAGTGCGTACCTATCTTTATTCGCTTAGTTTACTTTTATTCTCTTTCTCTGCCACGGCAAATCAAAGCCTTTCTTTGCCACTTGAATCTGGCGATGAAATTTCAATTAATATTTATCATTCTACTTTTGGTGTTTCGAAAAAACCTTTGTTGATTTGGTTTACAGAAGGCTATGTTTCACGTAAACCTTTTAAGCAGTTAATTACGCGTTTTAATGATGCTGGCTATGAATTTTGGCAGGTAGATTTGTTGTAAGCGTATTTTTAATACGGATATTACCTTCTCCTAGGTGCTTTTTGCTGAAAACTCATTTGCAATGACTTTTTATTAAAAGTAATATATTTTCTTATTATCTTCTATTTTTTAAAGAGAGATTTATTACTATGCCAACGAACAATATCCGGTCAATTTTGCAGGAAAACCGTATTTTTTTGCCATCTGATGAATTTAAGCAACAAGCAAATGTGAATGAGGCGTTGTATCAACAGTTAATGCAAAAAGCGGATGAAGATTATGTTGGCTTTTGGTCTGATTTGGCGAGAGAGAAATTAAGCTGGTCTAAAGATTTTACGGTGGGTCTTGATGACACTAATCCACCTTTTTATAAGTGGTTTACGGATGGTGAATTGAATGCCTCTTATAATTGTATTGATCGACATCTTGAAAAAAGAGCTGATAAGTTGGCAATTATTTTTGAGCATGATGATGGAAAGGTTGAGCAGCTTACCTATAAAGAGTTACATGATGAGGTTTGTCGTTTAGCCAATGCCTTGACTGCACAAGGGATTGAGAAAGGTGATCGCGTTATTATCTATATGCCAATGATTCCGCAAGCGGTGTTTACAATGCAGGCATGTGCTCGTATTGGTGCAATTCATTCGGTGGTGTTTGCAGGTTTTTCTAGTTCAGCGTTGCGTGATCGTATTGAAAGTGCGGAAGCAAAAATGGTGATAACGTCAAATGTAAGCTTACGTGGTGGTAAAACCATACCTGTTAAAAAATCTGTCGATGAGGCTCTGGAAACAGGTGGGAATTCAGTGCGTAAAGTAATGGTTTATTCTCGTACGGATGAAGTGGTTGAAATGGATGAGAAACGTGATATTTCTTGGCATGATGCGATGGCTGGAATGAGCAACTATCATGAACCTGTGATGGTTGATGCCGAGCATCCTTTATTCTTGCTTTATACTTCTGGTTCAACTGGAAAACCTAAAGGTGTTCAACATAGTACAGCTGGTTATATGTTAAATGCACATATAACCAATGAGTGGGTGTTTGATTTAAAAGATGATGATGTCTACTGGTGTACTGCAGATGTGGGCTGGATAACTGGTCATACCTATGTTGCTTATGGTCCACTGTCTGTTGGTGCAACCATTATGATTTTTGAAGGTGTTCCAACTTACCCTGATGCAGGTCGTTTTTGGGATATTTGCCAAAGTCATGGCGTGTCTGTTTTCTATACAGCGCCAACAGCAATTCGTGCATTGATGAAGTTTGGCGAAGATTTACCAAAACAGTATGACTTGTCAAAATTAAGACTTCTTGGAACAGTTGGTGAGCCAATTAACCCAGAAGCTTGGATGTGGTATTACAAGGTTATTGGTAATGAGAATTGCCCAATTGTGGATACCTGGTGGCAGACTGAAACGGGTGCGAATATGATTGCTCCTATGCCGGGTGTTACGCCAATGAAACCAGGTTCTTGTACAAAACCTCTACCTGGTATTGATGCTAAAATTGTTGATGAAGAAGGGGAGCCTTTAGAAAACGGCGATGGAGGTTTGTTAGTGATTGAAAAACCTTGGCCTTCGATGATTAGAACAGTATGGGGTGATAATGAGCGTTATGTGGATGCTTATTTTGGTCAGTTTGACAATAAATATTATGTGGTTGGAGACAGTGCGCATTTAGATGAAGAGGGTAATTTTTGGATTCTTGGTCGCGTAGATGATGTACTAAATGTGTCAGGTCATCGTTTGGGTACAATGGAGATAGAATCAGCACTCGTGTCACATCCTCAAGTTGCAGAAGCTGCTGTAGTTGGAAAACCACATGAGGTGAAAGGTGAGTCAGTCTTTGCATTTGTCGTCTTAAACTCTGATATTCCACAGGGTACTGAGCGTGATTCATTTATTCAGACTTTACGTAATCATGTTGCGAAAGAAATTGGACCGATTGCTAAACCAGATGAAATTCGATTTGGTTCAAATTTACCTAAAACTCGTTCTGGTAAGATTATGCGCCGTTTATTAAGAACCATTGCAAAAGGCGAAGAAATTACCTCTGATACATCAACTTTGGAAGATGAATCAATTTTAAAACAGCTAAAAGAAAGCTAGGGTACCCCCCCCCTGGTGATTTTTATCGTAAAACCGCTTTGTAAAAGGTGTTGTATTAGTTTATAATACCGCTAGTTTTTTAAATACATATTTAAGTTGGCAATGATTTTATTGCTTAACTTACATTTTAAAAACCCCGTTTTTACGGGGTTTTTTGTTATTTGCAATAAGGAAAAGAGTGACTTTAGAAGAAAAGATAGAAGCCCTAGTAAAGCCTGTTATTGAGTCAATGGATATTGATTTTTGGGGGTGTGAGTACCTGCCAGCAGGTAAAAATACGATGCTGAGAATATTTATTGACCAAGAAAATGGTATTGGTGTTGATGATTGCGGAAGAGTCAGTCGTCAAATTAGTGCCATTATGGATGTAGAAGACCCTATTTCGAGTGTTTATACGCTTGAAGTGTCTTCTCCTGGGATGGATCGACCACTTTTTACACCGGAACAATTTAAGTTGTACGAGGGTGAAGAAGTGAAAATTAGAGCTGCCGTTCCTGTCATGGGGCGAAAACGTTTTAAAGGTATGATGGAAGCTGTTTCTGAAAAAGGCATCGAAGTTGAAGTGGATGGTGAAATCTATGAAATTGACTTTGATGAAATAGAAAAAGCCAACGTAGTACCTGAAATATAATTCGAACCAACAAAAAGAGACCTTTGCACCCTAAAGGGCATAAACGCAAGACTAATCACGACTAGCTTATG
>CAYUHO010000070.1:0-6522 GCA_964444445.1 uncultured Piscirickettsiaceae bacterium
TTAAGTGTCTCCTTAAAACTGTAACTAAAATATCTTAGTCCTGACAGTTTATCCCTTTCTTTTCGATTAAATGTTCGTAACGCTTGTCAGTTAAGGTTCTTAAAAAACAAACCATTTGCTCAACTTGAATGGGTTTTAGTTTTCTACCATCCTTTAATTCTTTTAGCGCGATATTTTCTTTTATTTCTGGCTCTGACCATGCTTTTCCGGTTTCTGGGTTGATTTGATTTTTTGAGCCGATTAAGTATTTGTCATAAAACAAAATAACGGTTTTTAAATCTTTGAACACACCGTTGTGCATGTAGGGGCCAGTGACTGCAATGTTTCTAAGTGTTGGTACTTTAAATTTTCCACGCTGTTTTGGATCATCGATTTTTGGGTTTTCAAATAGTCCCTGGTCATTGACAGGTTTGCCTAAGCGTTTTGTTAATTGAGTATTTTCAGGAACGCCTAGATTGTGATATTCATAATTAGAAAAGGTTTCTTGTTTATTGCCGTTGGGCATTCTCTGATGACAGGTTGCGCAGTTGGTAAATTGTTGTGAAAAGAAAAGGGATTTACCTGAAAGTTCTTTAAAGCTAAATTCTTCTTCACCACGTAAAACACGATCATATTTAGAATCAAATGGTGCAAAAACGGCTGATTTTTCGAATTTTTCAATTGCTTTTGTCATGGCTAAGTAAGCTTTATTTGTGTCATCAAAAATTTCTTTTCCGTAAAATTTTTGGAAGGCTTGTTGGTAATAGTGATTTTTTTGCAGGCGTTTAACTACAGATTCTTTGTTAGGCATTTGCATTTCAACAGGATTAAGCGGAGGGCCGCCAGCTTGTCCAGCCAAATCGTTTTCTCTACCATCTAAAAATTGTCCGCCGACGTAACCAGTGTAATTAGGTTGTTGGGAATTGTAACGTGGGTGTTCTTCGTATTTAAAACTGGGCGAAAACATGGCATAGGCTGCCGTGGGTGCATTGCGAGATCCAAATAGTTTTCCGTGTGCGCCCAATGAAGTTGCAAAGGTTTCGCCATTACCGTGTTTTCTTGGGTCAATAAAGCCTTTAAAGGGGTCATGGCAACTAGCACAGTTTTGTTTTTTATTTAGAGAGAGATTGGTATCGAAAAAGAGACGTTTTCCCAGTTCTATTTTGTTAGTGTTTTGTTCAGATTGTGATGGATTTTGACAACCAGTTAATAGTAAGCTTATCAGTGATAATAAATATATATTTTTAAATAAAAACGACATGCTCGCTATTTTATCAGTTTTTTAAACCCTATCGCGTGATCCATCTCAAGTTTAATTCCAATTTTACAACCAATTGGGTGGTCATGATGGGATTGACTTAGACACATAATTTGTTCGGTTTCAGATAGTCTTAGGGTCATATAATAGTAAGAACCACGAAAGTCACGATTAATAATTTCAAGTTTAAAGTCTGAATTATCATCATGGACGATATCATCGGGACGGACAAGTACTGATACTTCATCTCCTTTTTTGGCAATAAAATTGAGTTTAGTTTTTAAAAGTCCTAGTGCGGTATTAACATAATTATCAGCTGTTACTTTGCCATTTATAAAAACCCCTCGGCCAATAAAGTCTGCAACAAAAAGATGCTTAGGTTGATGATAGAGTTGATAGGGCTGATCCCATTGGAGTAGCTTTCCTTCTTGCATTACGCCTACTGAGTCAGCGATAGCAAAGGCTTCATTTTGATCGTGTGTGACCATCAGGGCAGTAATGTTTTCTATTTTTAGAATATGACGAATTTCCTTAGCTAGGTTTTCTCGAAGTTCTTTATCAAGACCTGAAAAAGGTTCATCCATTAATAATAGTTGTGGCTTCGGTGCTAAGGCTCTCGCTAAGGCAACACGTTGTTGCTGACCTCCAGATAATTCATGCGGATAACGATTGGCAATATCGGGCAAATTAATTAATGCTAATAACTCCGTTAGACGTTGATGTTGTTTTTTGGGCTGTAAATGAGAAACGCCAAACAGGATATTTTGTTTCACAGTCAAGTGGGGAAACAAAGCATAGTCCTGGAAAACCATCCCAATCTGACGTAACTCGGTTTCCACTTGTGTTGTTTGCGAAGAGAGCAGGCGTTGATTGAGATATATTTCACCATTTTGTAAAGGTTGTAAGCCAACGATGGTGCGTAGTAATGTCGTTTTACCGCAACCACTTGGACCAAGCAAACAGCCAATTTCGCCCTTCTCTAAACTTAAATTGACGGAGTCTAAAATTTTATGTTGATCAAAAGCACTTGTCACATTTTGTAAATAAAGTTCAGCCATGTTTTTTTCCAATAATTTTACTGAGTAGAATAACAGGAATTAAGCCGGTTATAACAATTAGTAGTGCTGGTAACCCTGCATCAGCAAGTCTTTCATCAGATGCCATTTCATAAGCTCTAACCGAAAGCGTGTTAAAGTTAAAAGGTCTCAAAATAAGGGTACTTGGCAATTCCTTTAACACCTCAACAAAGACTAATAAAAACGCGGTTATTAAACTGGTTTGTAACAGGGGGAGGTGGATTTTAAACAGTATTTTTTGATGGCTCATACCTAGGGTTAAAGCGGACTCTTCCATTGAGTTTTTTATTTTACTCAGTCCTGATTCAACCGATTGGAGAGAAACGGATAAGTAGCGGAAAGTGTAGGCAAAGACAAGAACAAATAGTGAGCCAGAAAGTAATAACCCAGTCGGTAGATTAAAGCTCTGAGACATAAAGGAATCTAGGCTGTTATCTAAGCTCGTAAATAGAATAATAACCGCAATTGCAACGACCGTTCCAGGGATTGCATAGCCAAGCGTGGTGAGTTTTACCACTGAATTAATAATCTTATTTTTTTGGATTCTTTTTGCATAGGCAAGTAGAAGAGCGATGATGACCGTAATGCTTGCAGTGATGATTGCAAGGGAAAAACTGTTCCACGAGAGTTCTAAAAACTGAGTGTTTAAACCTGTTTCAGCGGTAATAATTGACCAGTATAACAGTTGTAAAGCTGGAATTAAGAACCCAAAAATGACCGGTAGGCCGCAAATTAAAATGGCAATAATGGCTTTTTTACCGGTTAGAAAAGGCGTGTTTTTTAGTGTTGATTTTTGAGTTTGTTCAAAGTATTTAGCTTGCTTTCTTGACCAGAGTTCAATAATGATTAGCGTTATTACAAAAGCTAAGAGTAGTAGTGAGAGTTGTGCCGTGGTCGTCGTATCACCAAACCCTGTCCAGGTGCGGTAAATCCCCGTTGTGAAAGTAGGGATACCAAAGTGTTGTACGGTACCAAAGTCTGCAAGGGTTTCCATTAAAGCCAGCGAAAGACCCGCAATAATAGCTGGGCGAGCCATGGGGAGAGCAATATTAAAGAAGTGTTTAATTGGGCTTGTTCCCAGTGTTTTACTGACCTCTAAAATTGCTTGGCTTTTTCCAGAAAAAGAAGCCCTGGCTAATAGGTAGATATAAGGGTAGAGAACAAGTGAGAACATTAAAATTGCCCCGCCCAAGGAGCGTACTTCAGGAAACCAGTTACGCATCACTTGGATACCAAAAATATCCCTCAAATAGCTTTGCACAGGTCCTTCAAATTCGAGTAACCCTGTATAGGTGTAGGCGATAATATAAGCAGGCATGGCGAGTGGTAATAGGAGCGCCCAATGGAAAAATTGACTACCATGAAAGCGGTATTGACTAATAATCCATGCAGTTGACACCCCCAAAAGCAGGGTGCCGATTGCAACACCAAACATAAGGATAAGTGAATTGAGGATGTATTCAGATAAAAGGGTTTCAGCTAGGTGTTGCCAGTTTTCATTGGTCGGCTCAAAAACATAACTTGAAATAACCCAAAGCGGGGATGTAAGCAGTAGAGAGAGCAGTAGTGTGACAAAAAACCAGCGTTTCGATTTGGTGTTCAATTTATCGCCAACCTGCCTTATCCATTATCTTAACGGCATCATTATTAAGCAAGCCTAGCTTTGATAAATTGATGGCGTCAGATTTGAAATCTCCCCAGTTTTTTAGGGTATCACTCAGACCAGCGCTGGCAATAACAGGGTACTCATTATTTGCTTCAGCATACCAATATTGCGCTTCATCAGAGAGTAAAAATTCGATTAACTTAATGGCATTGTTTTTATTTTTGGCTGAGCGAGTAATCGCAATGCCACTGACATTAACATGTGCACCTCGGTCAGCTTGATTTGGCCAGAATACTGAAACTTTGTTTGAAGCATATCGTTGAGAACCGTCTGAGCTGTTTGCCATTTGTCCAAGATAATAAGTATTAACAATTGCAATATCACATTGACCTGCCGCAACCGCTTTTATTTGATCTTTATCGCCACCTTTAGGTTTGCGAGCAAAGTTGTTGACTAAGCCTTTTGCCCATTCAAGGGTGACTTCTTTTCCGTTGTGGAAAATCATGGAAGCGACAAGCGATTGATTGTAGATATTATTGGATGAGCGGACACAAATTCGTTTATGCCATTTTGGGTCTGCCAGTTTTTCATAGCTTATTAACTCATTTGGTTTTACCCTATCCTTGGCGTATACGATAACTCTGGCACGGGTAGTTAGGGCAAGCCAAGTGTGTTCAGGATCTTGTAAATTAGAATCAACCATTTTTTGAATTTTTGGCGTAATAGCAGGCTGTAGAATATTAGATACTTTTGCTCTATGTAATCGCCCAGCATCAGTGGTAATTAAAATATCGGCAGGTGAATTGTTACCTTCTAGCTCTAACTTCTTTAAAAGCGCATCAGCGGAACTGGTAATTAAATTGACTTTTATATTTGTAACACGAGTAAATTCATTTAAGAGCGGCTTGATAAGTTGTTCTTTACGTGCTGAATAAACGTTAACTTCTTTCGCATAGCTATTAACAGGTAAAATCAAGGCTAGGTTGATTAATGCGGTGACTATTACAAGCGGTAGCTGTTTCATGATATATCGCCTTAATTGATTATAATTTCGTTTTATATTTTATATAATGCAAAAGATTATACTTAAATAGACAGGAGATTTTCGAATGAAATTAAAAACATTAACCTTTGCAATTAGTTCTGCAATTGCCACCTCTCTAATAATGGTTGGATGCGGTGGTACTAGTGTTAAATCAACAGCACCTCTGCAACATGATTTAGCAAAAATGCAATTGGTATTAGAGACGAATGCGGATATCGCTTATGCTGCCTATTCTGATTCAGTTTCAACGCTTAAACAATTAAAAACTTCAATTGCAAGCTTAAAACAAAATCCAACAGTTGAAACTTTGGCAGCGGCAAAAAAAGCCTGGTTAGTTTCGCGTGAACCCTATGGGCAAACGGAAGTTTATCGTTTTCGTTTAAGCCCGATTGATTCAACTGATTATAAGAGTGAAGATGGACCAGAGGGCGATATTAACGCTTGGCCGTTGGGAGAAGCGTTAATTGATTACACAAAGGCAGGTAATGATTTTGGTGATGATCAAATCGGGGTCGCTGAACACAAAACAGCCGTTAATAAAGGTAAACCCATTACGGTTGCAAATCTTGATGATAATATTATTGGTAATTCGATGATTAAGATTGACAAAAATTTGCTTTCAACCACGGCAAGTTCAGAAGATGAACATGATGTATTGGCAGGTTATCATGCGATCGAATTTTTACTTTGGGGTCAAGATTTAAATAACCTTGGCAGTGCTGATACGTTTGGAAACCGCCAATCTGCGGTTAAAACATGGAGTGCTCCAAATATTGCAATGGGGGGACAACGCCCAGTGAACGATTTTGTTTCCAAAGTAAAAGGGGATAAGGCTAGCCGTCGTATTCAATATCTAGAGGTTGTAATTGATAAGTTAATAGCAGATTTAGAAACGGTTAAGAATGGTTGGGAAAAAAATGATAGCAGTAATTATCGAAGACAATTTACTCAAATCGTAACGGAAGCACAAGCGAAACAAAAATTTGCAGAAATTTTGGCAGGAATGGGAACGCTTTCTGAAGGTGAATTGGCAGGAGAGAGAATGCAAATTGCGCTTTCATCTGATTCTCAGGAGGATGAACACTCTTGTTTTTCTGATAATACTCATCGTGATATCTGGTTGAATGCACAGGGCGTGACGAATGTGTATTATGGTGATTACGCGGGTTATGACTCGAATTTAGATGGCAAGGTGGATGCTGGAACTAAAATACAGGGTTATGGTTTTGATGATTATTTAAAAGAGATTAATCAGCTTAATTTAGCAATAAAGTTGGAAGCGCAATTTAAAATAACCGAAGCAGGCTATCAAGCAATTGATCAGTCAGCAAAAAATGGGGTACCAGTTGATGTCATGATTCAAACCCCTGGTAAATCTGCTGCAAAACCAATGCGTGATACGATTATTTCATTGAACAAACAATCTGTTCAGATTGCGTCCTTAGCTAAAAAGATGGGGATTACAAATATAATTGTGGATTCAGGTGCTTCAGCTTGTGATACGAGCAACCCAACTAAAGCTTGCGAATAGAAATCTGTTTTTAAAAAAATCACCAGG
>CAYUHO010000071.1:0-6456 GCA_964444445.1 uncultured Piscirickettsiaceae bacterium
CTTAATTTGCTTAGTTACTTGCTAGTAATAGAATAATAATGACTACCAAAACAAACGAAACACCTTTCCAAAATCCGACTGGATTTCTTTCGATTAAGGGCGGTTTGGTTTGATTTAAGAATTCTTTATTAGGGTGACGTAAATCGTATAAGAATTCAGATATTTCACCATATCGTTTTGCGGGGACTGGCTGTAATACTTTTTTGAGTGTGTAGTCCATCCAAGCGGGAATTTCTCGTTCGTCATCTAGCACTGATTGATAATAAAGCCTTGCTTGTGCTGCCTTAGTTCTTGATTTAGCAACCTGCGTTCCATAGGGTAGCTTGCCAGTTAACATTTGGTAAGTAATCACTCCTAAGGAGAACATATCTGATTTTGCGGTGCCCGCTTCGCCAAGGAAGTATTCTGGTGCAGTGTATTGTGCTGTGCCTAGTATATTTTCGCGTTCCATTAAACTCATTATTTCTTCAATACCTGCTACTTTTGTCGCACCAAAATCAATTATTTTTACCACGCCATTTTTATCAATCATAATGTTATTGGGGCGAATATCTTGATGAATCATTTCTTGTCGATGAAAGGCAAATAATCCTTTGGCGATTTGTTCGACTATCTCTCGCACAACTTCTAGCTCTGGTTTAGGATTGTCTATCATCCATTGCGTTAAGGTTTGTCCCGCTATAAACTCTGTTACTAGGTATAGAAAATTTCGTTGCTTTGTTTGCAAGCAGGGTTTTAAAACGTGATCATTTTTAATTCGCCTTGCAATCCACTCCTCCATTAAAAACCGTTCAATATATTTAGGGTCGTTTTGTAAGTCGATTGAGGGGGTTTTAATCACTAACTGCTTGTCATTTTCGTCCGTTGCTAGATAAACATGACTGCGACTACTCGATTGTAAAACTCTGACTATTTTATAACCATCAAACTCTGCTCTTGCTTCAAGCACGGGTGGAAAGGGGAGTTTGATTAGTGCTTCATCTAGCTCAATTGTCGCCTGACTTGGAATCTTATCAACCCTGGCCACTTGCACGGTTAAATTATCATCACTTCCCTGTTGATAGGCTTCATCAACTAACTGCCTGGCAAGCCCTTCTAGGTTTTTATTTTTTTCAACTAACTGACACATCAATTCAGGTGAGACGAACTCATAAATACCATCAGTCATAAATAAGAAAACATCGCCTTCTTTTAAGTCAACTGAGTGATAATCGATATCAACCTGTTGGTTAATGCCCACTCCACGACCAAGGTAACTTTTATCTTCGGATAACCAAACACGGTGCTCTTCCGTTAGCACCTCTAACGCCTTATCCCTTAAACGATAAATACGACTATCACCGACATGAAAAATATGTGCCTTGTTAGATTTCATTACCATTGCACTCAATGTACAGACATAACCCTTATTTTTATCCAGTCGTAACGTTGTTTTTTGGGTTTGTGAGTAAAGCCATGAGTTGACCGCATTCACGACCTGAATACCCGATTTTTTAACAGACCAGGTTTCGGAGGTATGATAATAATCCTCTAAAAAATTCCTTACCGCTGTTTCGCTGGCTATTTGGCTAACTTGACTGCTACTTATCCCATCCGCTAATGCAATCGTTATGCCTTTGGACGTCAGCAGTGGTTTTTTAGGAATCGACACGCCGTGAAAGTCTTGATTAACTTCCTTGCGACCTGCAATGGAATATTCATCAACCGTTATCTGTAATTCGTTATTGATTGCCACTTATTAAAAACCCTTTCCAAATACCAAGGTATCACGATAACTTGACATATCTTGTTGAGAAATAAGATTGTCGAAAATCCAATTTGAACCCGACACATCACCAAACATCACCGCTCCCTTAATTTTATTATCTTTTAAAACAATTTTACGATAAATAGCTTGCGATAAATCTTCATAAACCAAAGATTCTGTTTCAGCTGAATCTTGAAATTCACCGGCTGAAAACAAACTAATACCCGTCACTTTTAATTTAGTCGAAATAAAACTCCCCTCATAAGCGGCAGGCTTCCCTGCTAAATGCTTTGCCAAAACCTCCGCCTGCTCATATAAAGGTGCGACCAAACCGTAAACCTGCCCACGGTGCTCAACACACTCACCAAGCGCATAAATATCTTTATATGAAGTTTCTAACTGATCATTAACCATAATTGCATGATTAACATTCAGTTCCATTTTTTTCCCTAAAGCGACACTAGGGCGTATCCCAACTGCCATGACCACCAGCTCTGTTTCAATTTCACTACCATCATCAAACCGAATTCCAGTGACGTCTTTTTCACCTAGTATCTCAGCAGTAAAAGCGGGCATAACAAATTTCATTCCATTTTTTTCTAAATTCTCTTTTAGTAATTTACCTGCAATCTCATCCATCTGAACATTCATTAAAATATCAGCGGCATGCACCACGGTGACATCCATGCCCTGCTTCATCAAACCATTCGCGGCTTCGAGCCCTAATAAACCACCTCCAATAACAACCGCTTTATGTTTATTCTTTGCCGCTTCAAGCATAAAATCAACATCATTAACATCACGAAAAGCCACCACACTTGGCAAATCCTTTCCAGGAACAGGTAAAACAAAAGCCGATGAGCCAGTTGCAATCACCAATTCATCATAAATATACTCTTTCCCTTCCATGGTATAGACAATCTTATTTTTTTTATCTACCTGAGTAATTTCTGTATTTTGAAACAAACTAACGCCATTCTCCTCAAACCATTCCGCCTTGTGCGTCACAATTTCAGACAAGGTTTTTTCACCCGCTAAAACAGGTGATAACATAATTCGATTATACCCAGCAAGCTTCTCTTTATTAAACACCTGTATTTCATATTGGTTTGGTGCCACCTTAAGTAAATTTTCAATAAAACGCACCCCGACCATTCCTGCACCGATTAAAATGAGTTTTTTTGGTTTTTTAATAGAGCTCATATATTTCCTTTATTTTTAATTTAATTGCATTAGCATCTTTAATACCAAAACCTACCCAAAAAATAATACTCTGTTATTTCAATACGTTAATCATTGATTTTTTATAAAAAACATACTAGCTCTAAACAAAGAACAAATATGGTGCAAAAAACACCTTAATAGAACCATAATAATTTAATTATATATAAATAAATACTAGATACATCTAAAAAAATAACTAACTAATTGAAATAGAGTTATTTTAAATTATTGGCACAGTTAATGTTTTATTAAAATAAATTATATTTTTTGTTGATAAGTTCTGAGGAGAATTTTTAAATGTCTATCGACCAAACCAAATTTAATTTATTTTCGTTTAGCGGCAACACCCGTATATTACACCTAACTTGGCTAGCTTTTTTTATGTCATTTGTGGTTTGGCTAGGGCTTGGTCCCATGATGCCTTTCATTCAAGAGGCACTTGATTTAACAACTCAACAAGCAAAAGTATTACTGATTCTTAACGTCGCCATGACAATTCCTGCAAGGATTGTTGTTGGTATGCTCGTCGATAAATACGGCCCTAAGATAATGTATACCAGTATCCTACTACTCGGTGGGTTAATTAGTATCGCCTTCGCTTGGGCAGACAACTACGAAGAACTTGCATTATTACGATTTCTATCTGGCTTTGTTGGTGCAGGTTTTGTGGTAGGAATTCGCATGATAAGCGAATGGTTCCCAGCAAAACAAACAGGAATTGCCCAAGGAATTTACGGCGGCTGGGGTAACTTTGGTTCTGCGGGTGCAGCGATGACTCTGCCTTTTATCGCGGTTTATTTTGGTGATGATGGCAATGGCTGGCGTGTTGCAATTACCATCGCCAGTATTGTTGCAATGGTTTACGGTGTCATCTATTTTTTCAGCGTTTCAGATACCCCTAAAGGGTCTACCTACTTCAAACCGAAAAAAACAGGGGCAATGGAAGTCACCTCTAAACTCGATTTATTCCTCTACATCATCATGAACATTCCTCTTTACCTTGCATTAGGCGTATTAACTTGGAAAGTTTCTGTCATAGGCTTAATTACCGAACCAACCGCACTCGGAATTTACTTTGGTTTAGCAGGTATTTACGCCATGCAAATATGGAAAATTTGGCAAATAAACTCACATGTATTAAAAGAAGAGGTACCACAACTTCATCGTTATAAATTTAAACAAGTTGCCATTTTAGACTGGGCATACCTTGTGACCTTTGGAACAGAGTTAGCGGTTGTTTCAATGCTAGCCATGTTCTATGTTTCCTGGTTTGAACTGCCAAAAATCACAGCGGCATTATTAGCAGGAATCTACCCTTTCATTAACCTTGTTGCACGTCCTGGTGGTGGTTGGATTAGTGACAAATTTGGTAGACGCAATACACTATTAGTTGTATTTGCAGGGATTACTGCAAGCTTTTTATTCCTAGGTTTTGTGGATAAAAGCTGGTCAGTTGAACTGGTTGTGATGGTTACGATTATTGCGGGTATCTTTTCCAAAGCGGGTTCTGGTGCGGTATTTGCCATGGTACCACTCATCCAACGCCGAATGACAGGGCAAATCGCAGGGATGGCTGGTGCTTACGGAAACGTGGGTGCGGTACTCTTCCTAACCGTTAACAGCCTCGTTGACTATGATATCTTCTTTATGGTCATTGGTATTGTGGCGTTATTTGTATTATTATTGATTGTGTTCTTCCTAGAAGAGCCAAGCGACCAAATGGTTGAGGTTTTACCCGATGGGACTGTGCAAATGATTGATGTCAAATAATGTCAACAGAATTAAAAGCCAAAATCTGTGGTCACTCTTCAGCAGGCATTAAAGCAGAAAATGAAGATGCAATAAATTATTGCACTCCCGGTTCCGCTACTACAGAAACAAAAGGTATTGTTTCTGTGCTTGCTGATGGTGTCAGCAGTAGTGAAGCCGCCAAACAAGCCAGCAATATTGCGGTAAAAAGCTTTATTGAAGACTACTATTCCACCCCAGATACTTGGGGAACGAAAAAATCCTGCCAACAGGTTGTAGGCGCAATTAACAGCTGGCTTTATAAACAAAGTGCTAGTTACGACAATGACCGACAAGGCATGGTTGGCTGGGTCACTACCTTTGATGCAATCATCTTAAAATCAACCAGTATTCACATTGTTCATATTGGCGATTCACGGGTTTATCGACTTCGAGATGGTGAATTAAAACAACTCACCACCGATCACATCACATGGCTAAACGCTGATAGAAGCTATCTCAGCCGTGCCCTTGGTGCGGATACAATGTTAAAGATAGACTTTCAAACCAAAGAAATGAAACAAGGTGATTACTATTTGCAAACAACCGATGGCGTGCATGAATTTCTCTCTGATGAAGAGATAATCACCATCATTTTAACCCAGCAGAGCCTAGAAGAAAAAGCCAAGCGATTAGTTGAAAAAGCCATCGCAAATCAGTCAAATGACAACCTTAGTGCACAGCTTATTCAAATTACCCAACTCCCTTCAGCAACAAAACAAGAAGTTTATGATAAGCTGACAGAACTACCCTTTCCACCTGAATTAGAACCAGGAATGAAACTAGATGGCTTTGAAATTTTACAGGAAATCAACCTATCTGCTCGCAGTCAAATTTACCTTGCAAAAGATTTAGAAAATCAACAACAGCTTGTCATCAAAACCCCATCAGTCAACTACAACGACGACGCTTGGTATCTCGATGGATTTGTAAGAGAAGAATGGATAGGGCAAAGATTAAAACATCCAGGTTTAATGAAAACCTACCCAACAAAACGAGCAAAACAATTTCTATACTTTGCCACCGAATACATCGAAGGAATTAGTTTAAAACGCTGGATTATTCAAAACCCAGCCCCACAACTAAACCAAGTCATCACTTATGCAGAACAAATTGCCAGTGCCCTCAGAGCCATGCACCGCCAAGATGTGATTCACCAAGACCTAAAACCCGACAACATTATGCTCAACCAAGAAGAGCGCATCAAAATTATAGACTTTGGAGCGGTAAGAGCCGCAGGACTCGCAGAGCTTGCAACCGTTCTACAACGCCAACATCCAGAAGGCACGCTCAACTACACAGCACCTGAATACATGATGGGACACAAAGGAACTAAACAATCCGATATCTTTTCACTCAGCGTCATCATCTACGAACTACTCACAGGAAAGCTACCCTTTAAAGAAAAGAAAATCAACCAATTTCAACTCAAAAGCTATCAGCACATGCACTATATTTCCATCAAAAAACATCGTACCGATTTACCTGATTGGATAGACGCCGCACTCAGAAAAGGCTGTATGCCAAATCCTGAAAAACGCTACCACCTACTTTCAGAGCTCATTCACGACCTAAAAACCCCAAAAGACAACACACCCTACACAGACTACGAACCCCTACTGGTCAGAAACCCCGTACTCGTATGGCAAGGAATTTCCGCATTTTTCTTCGTTCTATTCTTGCTTGCTGTTTACATA
>CAYUHO010000072.1:0-6415 GCA_964444445.1 uncultured Piscirickettsiaceae bacterium
ACCAAAACAACTCTTCTTCCGTTCAAGATAAAACCCTGACTCCAAGTCTGTATATTTATACAGGTCGAACAATGGTTGACCCGCTTATGATTCTCGTCAAAGAGTTTGAGCAAATACATAATATTAAAATAGATGTTAAACAGGGCGCCTCTGGCTTTTTATATGAAACACTAAAATCACAAAAAACGGGAGATATTTATTTTCCAGGAACAAAATCATATGGCATAAAGGGGCGCAAAGAAAACCTAATGAGTGATGCTGTTTTTGTTGGTTATAATCGAATTGCACTAATTGTTCAAAAAGGAAATCCTAAAAATCTGAGTGCTGATCTTAATCAGCTTACTGACCCTAGTTTATCTGTGGTACTAGGCACTAAAGATTCTGGTTCCGTTGGTAAAACAACCCGAAAAATATTAACCAAAGCCAAAATCTCAGATAAAGCTTATGAAAATGCATCTTTCTTTACAACAGATTCTCGAGAGCTCTTTAATGCCATTAAAAACAAAAAAGCTGACCTAACCATGAACTGGTTTGCGGTTAGTAAGTGGCAAGATGCTGACAAATTTATTGAAGTTATTATGCTAGACCCCAGTATTAGTAAGCCAAAAATACTCGAATTAAATCTCCTTAATTCAAGTCAAAATAAAATCTTAGCAAAGAAATTTTTAGATTATGCTGGTTCTGTTCACGGTTTAGAGGTTTTTTACCAGCATGGTTTTTTTACAAAAAAAGAATTTTTAGCGTCAACAAAATAACAAAGACGAACAAATGACTAATTTAGATTTAAGAAAAGATACCAAAAAAAACCTCTTCATTCTGTTTCTGATTTTTGCCATTGGACTAACAACCGAAATTGTTATTAATCTCTATTCAAATAAATTAACCACTACACTAGAAAACCAATTATTACAGTCTGAAATTAAAAATAAAATTGGTCAAGATATTATTAAAAACATCTATAAACTTGAATCCAATTTTTTTAATTTATCTGCATTCCCCAACTTACATGTTAAAAAAATTCTTTTAAAAAATATTGAAGAGACACAAAACAACATCGTCTCATTACTGGACATAATCAATAAAGGTGGTACCCTTAAACAGTTTTACGACTTAAACGATGTTGGCCAAGCTGACAGCACTGTTTTAACAAGCTACCACCCAATCAAAACAAACCAATTTGTGTTTGAACAAACGGACATCACTCGAAAAATTAAAAATATTAATACCGCACTTCTTAAAATCTCTTCAAAAATAGATAACATGAATGATTCGCTGAAGAATGACCATCATGATTTGATAAAAAATATTGCTTCCTTAAAGTTGGAAATTAAATTTTTAGCACCAATTTTTCAACGACTGAAAGAAAATGCAAATAATATCATCTTTAAAAACAACCTTGATCACCAGGGCCTAACCATTGATGTCTCGAAATCAAAACAAGCCTATTTTTGGATACAAGTTACACTGACACTTATTGTTACACTCCTACTCTTATGGTTGTTTAAAAAACTATCTAGGAATATTGAGTTTGCTTTTGAAGAAACTGCAAAGAATAAAGATTATGTTGATGATATTTTAAAATCTCAAACCAATATTACGGTGGTAAGTGATGGAAAGCAGATATTAGATGCAAGTGGTGGTTTTTTTGACTTTTTTGATGACTACCCAAACCTAGATAATTTTAAGGCAAAGCACCCTTGTGTTTGCGACAAGTTCATTCAAGAAGAAGGTTATCTTTACAAGTTTGAAGATAAAAACTGGCTTGAATACTTGCTTGAAAACACACAGACCATGCATAAGGTCAAAATGAAAAAAAATGGTAGGGACTTTATTTTTCAAATCGTGGCTGACAAATCTAAAAAATACCAACGAACCATTATCACCTTACATGACATTACAAAAACTGAAAAAATGTATGCTGAATTGGCAATTGAAAAAGATAAAGCAGTTTCAGCGACACAGGCAAAAGGTGAGTTTTTAGCTAATATGTCTCATGAAATTCGAACCCCTTTAAATGCAATTCTAGGCTTTATCAACTTACTGCAAGAAAAAAAATTTGACGATGAAACTCATAACTATCTCAACACAATAGACAGTTCAGGACACTCTTTACTCACAATTATTAATGATATTCTAGATTTTAGTAAGATTGAAAGTGGTAAGTTTGAATTGTCGCCTATAAAATTTGATCCAAAACATGAGTTTTGTATTGTTTCAGATCTATTTCGAGCAAAAGCTAGCGAACAGAATATTACTCATATCCTTTCATTTGATGATAACTTACCTCCCGTCATAAAAGCAGATATTTTGCGTATCAAGCAAGTTATCTCCAACTTGTTGTCAAACGCGATCAAATTTAGTAAACAGTATAAAACGGTTAACTTAGATATCAAATTCAATCAACAGAGCTCGCTTTTGACCGTGAGTGTCACTGATGAAGGTATCGGACTTACCGAAAAACAACAAGCTACCATCTTTGATGCCTTTTCTCAGGCTGAGACTTCAACCACTCGTAAATATGGAGGGACTGGGCTTGGACTCTCAATAAGTGCCCATCTAATTGAATTGCTAGGCGGAAAATTAGAAGTAAAAAGCCAATATGGTAAAGGAAGTTGTTTTTATTTCACCGTCCCTGTGAAGGTTGTTAAGGGAAATCTCAAATCAAAAACTGAAAACATAAAGACTCACTTTAGTGGACATATACTGCTTGTTGAGGATAATAAAACAAACCAGATGCTTATGTCTGCAATCTTAAAAAAACAAGGCCTAACCTTTGATATCGCGAATGACGGGCTTGAAGCAATAGCAGCGGTAAAAACGTCTAAGTATGACTTAGTGCTCATGGACGAAAACATGCCAAATTTGAACGGTATTGAAGCCACAAAACAAATTAGGAAAATTGAAAAGATTGGAGTAAAATTACCTATTGTTGCACTAACTGCAAATGCCATGATCGGCGATAAAGAAAAATTCATCAGTGCGGGAATGGATGATTATTTAACAAAACCGGTTAACATTAAAGAACTACAAAGCGTTTTTGCTTCTTTCTTGTGGAAAGAAAATGACTGAGCCTCTAATGACAAACAACGGTAATCCACCTGACTCAAAAAAAGTTTTGATTATAGATGATGATGGTGTCACTCGCCTTACGGTAAAGACAATCCTTAAAAAATCAGGCTATGAAGTAACAGAAGCCACCAATGGTAGAGAAGGGTTTTCGCTCTTCATGGAAATTAAGCCTGACTTGGTTCTTATGGATGTAGTAATGCCTGAAATGGATGGCTATGCTGCAACACAAGCAATCCGTCACTACGAAAAACATCGCTCAACACCAATTATCATGCTGACTTCTCTCGATGATATTAACTCCATTGATCAAGCATTTGATGCCGGTGCCACTGACTTTATCACCAAGCCAATTAATTGGTCTCTTCTTTCCCAACGTATAAAATATACCGTTAAAGCTTCTGAAACAGAGGAAAAACTTCTAACCAGTCAAGCACAATTAAAATTCTCACAACAACTGGCTAAGGTTGGTTATTGGGAGTGGGACATCAAAAATGATCTTGTTTCAGGCTCAAAGTCCGTCTTTGACCTTTTTGCCATTCCGCCTCGTACAGGCGGCATGTCAATGGAACAATTTAGTGCAAATATATTGCCAAAAGACTTAGTAAATTTTCAAAAAGTGATTGCTGATACTTCTTTAGGTATTAGCAATGGTATGAATATTAGTTTTAGAGTCAATCATCAGGACAATTCCATCGCTCACATTGATTGTCTTAGTGAAGTTATTTTCGATCAAAATAAAAAACCCATTAAAATTATGGGCTCTGCACAAGATATTACAAGATTACATAAAGCTGAAAGCCTTATAAGTTATCAAGCAAACCATGATAATTTAACAGGGTTGCCAAATCGTACTTTTTTTAATGACACCCTAGACAAGCATCTGAATAAAACGCTTCCAAATAAAATTAATGCGATTATTGCGCTCGATATTGACCGTTTTAAAAAAGTTAATGACAGTTTAGGACAAAAAAAAGGAGACAACCTACTCTCATCTGTTGCAAAAAGATTGACTCGGGTCACAAGGGAAGCTGACTTTATTGCTCGTCTAGGTAGTGATGAATTTGTAATTTTAGTAAAAGATGCAAAAAATATACAAGAACTGAACCAATCCATTGTTCGAATATATAAAGATCTTACACGTGTCTACATTATTAATGCTCAAGAAATATTCATTACCTTCTCACTTGGTATTAGTATCCTGGGACAAGATGGAAACAATACTAGTGACTTAGTTGCCCATGCAAATGTCGCGAGAAGTGAGGCGAAATTACAAGGAGGAGATCAGTTTTTATTCTACCAAGCAGCGATGAATATTGAGTCCAAAAAAGAACTCCTGCTTGAAAATGATTTACGAAAAGCGCTAGAAAGAGATGAAATAGAAGTTTATTATCAGCCACAAGTCTATGGAAAAACCTTACAGCCCTATGGTGCAGAAGCTCTTGTTCGCTGGAATCACTCAACAGAAGGAATTATTTCTCCAGCTGTTTTTATTCCAATGGCTGAGAGTAGTGAATTGATTGTTGACATTGGCTTATATGTTTTAAAAACAGCGATTAAAGAAGCAGAAAACTGGCATCAACAAGGTTTCAAAAATTTGCATATTGGAATCAATTTATCAGGAAGGCAGTTTGCAAATAATGAACTAATCAAGAATGTTCAACTTTTGCTTGCCAATTCAACCCTGCCAGCAAAATACTTAGATTTAGAAATCACAGAAAGTCTTGCGATGAGCAATGCTGATCATAATATTCGCATTCTTAAAGCCTTAAAGGCATTAGGCGTTAGTATTTCAATTGATGATTTTGGTACAGGCTATTCTTCCCTATCTTATTTACACAGCTTTCCTATTGATACCATTAAAATAGATCGTTCATTTATTACAAATTCTGAGACCAGTGAAGGTCAAGCAATCGTAAAAACCATTATTGCAATGGCTAATAGTCTTAACTTAAGTGTCGTTGCAGAGGGAATTGAAAAAGAAAGCCATGTAAAAATTCTTCAGGAGAGAAGCTGCGACATATTTCAGGGCTATAAATTTGGCAAACCAATGCAAGCAAAAGATTTCCAAAAATATCTAGACAATCAAACAAAAACATAACAGAGAGGTAAAAATGTCAGACAGTGTCAATACCGAAACCCTAGAGATGCTTAAAGAAATCATCGGGGACGATCTAAAAGAAATTCTAAATAATTTTATAGAAACATCTCCTGAAACCCTGGAGCAACTAAAAAGAGCCATTAAAGCCAAAAATGCTGAAGACTTACGTTTGCACGCTGACACAATTAAAGGAAGCAGTGCAAACATTGGTGCCACCAAACTTCCAGATTTAAGCTTTATTCTCGAGACAAAAGGAAAAGATAATGTAACGAGTAATTTAGAAGCTGAAGTTATTGAAGTTGAAGAAGAGTTAAAAGGCGTTATTTCCTTCCTTAAATCTTACGTAGAAAGAATATAAACCAGCGAGCTTAACACAAGCGGTACGAGCGGCATCACTTTTTAATCAAACTCAACTAAGACCTAGGGTTTTCCCTTGATTTTTTAGGTCACCACCTAGTTTTTTTTCTACTTTTTACGACTAAACTCTGTCCTACATTTTAGAATCACTGAATGATTAATGGAGGGAGTAAAGGTATGTCATTAAACCGTAGAGAGTTTCTGCACGTCATGTCAATCGCAGCTACAGCAGGCATGTTACCAAATACTGTTCGTGCGATGTCTTCCAGTAAGGTTGGCACGCCTGCAAGCATGGATTTATATCAGGTACCAATGAAGGGTACCGCTCGAATTTTGCATATTACAGATACCCATGCTCAGCTAAATCCAATTTACTTCCGTGAACCGAACGTAAACCTTGGAGTAGGTCCTGCTTTTGGTCAACTTCCGCATGTTGTCGGAACAAAGTTAATCAATAAACTAGGTATTAAAGAAAATACACCTTTAGCCCATGCCTTCTCAAGCCTAAACTTTCAAGATGCATCAGAGCAATATGGAAAAGTGGGTGGGTTTGCCCATGTCAAAACATTACTCGATATTTTAAGAATACAAGCAGGTGGACAACAAAACACGATCACGATGGATGGTGGTGATTTATGGCATGGTTTTGCTACTGCGCTATGGACACGTGGTCAAGACATGGTAGAAGCGTCCAATTTACTTGGTGTTGATATCATGACAGGGCACTGGGAATTCACCTATAAAGAACATGAAGTTCTACGTAATATCGAAAAATTCAAAGGAGAATTTTTAGCACAAAATGTACGAGTAAAAGAGGCTTCATTATTTGGCGATGAATATCGTGGAATTGCAACACTAAAGAGCCTGTAAACTAGATTGTGTAAACGCTCA
>CAYUHO010000073.1:0-4386 GCA_964444445.1 uncultured Piscirickettsiaceae bacterium
ACTAAACCACCTGTATTTGCAAGTACATCTAGCCAATCGGCGGTTCGACCAACATAGGGTTGAATCAGTTCAATTCCTCCGCCCCACGCGATAAACCCAATAAAGAATAACCAAAAATGCTTAGGCCTTTTTAGGGCAACAAAAAAGATGATTCCCATATAAGCACTAAAGTGTTTTACCTTATCCAGATTAGAGAGGCTAACCACACCATCACCAGGCATCAAGGATAAAACGGTAACAGTTAACAAGGTTAATGCTGTTAAATAAAGCCAATAGGTCTCTAGTTGTTTAACGAATAGTGTCATCATAATGCTATTTTTTTGGTTTCCTAGGAATAACTAACCAAGCAATCGCAGCCATAATTAAAATAAAAAGTCCGGCTTCTATAAAAACTACCCACATTTTTTTAATCCCTCAATCAGCTTTTGGTGCAAACCACCAAAGCTACCATTCGACATAATCACAACTGTGTCTTGCGGTTTTAAGCTTGAAAGAAGTTGTTTCAACAAGCCATCATAACTGGCACTTTTTTGAACAGGTGCTGTAAAGTTATCTGTCTTTAAATCCCAGTTCCAGTCAGGATCAATAAAGGCAAACACAGAATCCGCATCATCAAATGCTTGCGGCAGTGTTTGTTGATGAATTCCCATCCGCATGGTATTTGAACGCGGTTCAAAAACGGCGACTAACCTTCCCTTTCCTTGCATTTGTTTTTTTGCACCAGCCAGAGTCGTTTTAATCGCAGTTGGATGATGCGCAAAATCGTCATAAATTTTGATCTGATTAATGGTATCCAAAAGAGTCATGCGGCGTTGTACTCCTTTAAAATTTGAAAGTGCATCGATTGCGGTTTCAACGGATACACCACAGTGCTGTGCTGCCGCTATCGCACTTAGTGCATTTCGCACAGAATGCTCACCTGTCATTGTCCAGTTAACATTTCCTCTTTCTTTTCCTTGATAACTAACGGTAAACTCAGTCCCGTCTGGCTGTTTTAATTGATATGACCAGTCGGGTTGATTTTGTCCGTGCTTTTCGATGGGTGTCCAACAACCCATCTCAATCACTTGTTGAATATTTTCTTCATCAGCAGGATAAATAATCATCCCGTTATTTGGAACGGTTCTAACAAGGTGATGAAATTGTTTTTGAATCGCCGCTAAATCATCAAAAATATCGGCATGATCAAACTCTAGGTTATTTAAAACACAGGTTCGTGGGTGATAATGAACAAACTTTGAACGCTTGTCAAAAAATGCCGTGTCATATTCATCTGCTTCGACTACAAAAAATGGGCTTTTTCCTAGCCGAGCTGAAACACCGAAATTATCTGGCACGCCACCGATTAAAAAACCTGGGGTTAAATCTGCATACTCCAAAATCCAAGCAACCATTGAAGCCGTTGTTGTTTTTCCATGGGTTCCAGCAACCGCAACTACCCAACGGTCTTTTAGAATATTCTCTGCTAACCACTGTGGTCCAGATGTATAGGCTTGATGTGCATTTAACGTTTCTTCAACCGCATCCTGACCACGACTAAGTGCATTCCCTATTACAACCGTGTTAGGTTGTTTATTTAAAAAACTTTCTTCATAGGTTGAAACATCAATTCCTGCCTGTTCAAGTTGAGTGCTCATCGGCGGATAGATTGCTTTATCCGATCCACTGACTGAAAAACCCATCGCTTTCGCTAACTGAGCAATGCCCCCCATAAATGTGCCTGCTATTCCTAAAATATGAATTTTTTCTGCTGACATGAAAATTTCCCTAAATAATTTATTTGAACTAGCTTGCCATTTTACCCCCCCTTGGTGATTTTTTATTTTAAAAATCCATTTTTATAAGTTCATTCGCTATTTTTGACTTTTTTTAAACTGCTAACCAATCATATTCCTTGGAGATTGATTGGTTTTCCTATAAACTTTGCGCATGTCTTATAAATACTTAAAAACCTCCTCAGAAGTTAATGATTTTTGCCAACGAATTACGGATTATTCCGCCTGGTTTGCAATTGATACTGAGTTTATGCGAACCAATACTTTTTATGCCGAGTTAAGTTTAATTCAGATTTACACGGATACTGCTGAAGGCGCAATTATTGACCCATTAGAAATCGAAGACTTAACCTCTTTGTGGAATTTATTGGCTAATCCAACTGTTTTAAAAGTTTTTCACTCCGCTCGTCAAGACATTGAAATATTGTATCAACAGGCAGGCATAATGCCTGCTTCTATTTTTGATACTCAAATTGCATCATTATTTTTGGGGCATGGCGACTTAGCGGGTTTAGCAGTAGTTTTAAAAGCAGAATTAAAAATTGAAATTCCGAAAGATCAAAGCCGCACCAACTGGAATCAGCGCCCCTTAACCAATGAACAGTTAGACTACGCAATTAATGATGTGAAATACTTAGCTCCGCTTTATAAAAGATTGCAAGAAAAACTCACCGATGAGCAACAAGTTGCTCTAAAAGAAGATTTCTCCAGTTTTTTAAAGGTTGATTTATATGATGATAACTTAGATAGAACCAATGATCGTATTAAAAAGTCCAATCAACTTGCACCGAAAAACCATGCGATTAGCAATGCACTCGCACAATGGCGAGAAAGCTATGCGATGACACATAACAAACCTAGAAAATGGACAATTGCAGATGATTGTATTTTAGGAATTGCAAAACGTCCCCCAAAAACCATTGAAGCCCTTTACAAAGTACCTAATATTAAACCCTCAAGTGTTAAAACCTTTGGACAACAGTGGATTGAGGTTATCGACAAGGTCTTTTCTGAACCTGATACTTGGCCAACAAAACAGATTATCAAATACAATCCAACAGAACAAGAATCGGTTTTTTTATTACTGGCTCAGGCAATAAGTCAACAAATCTCAATTGACTACGGACTTAACATTAATAATATTGTTACTAAACAACAGCTCCTTAATATTATTCGACAACCCGACAAAAAATTACTTTTTGGTTGGCGATATTTTTTATTAGAGAAACCCTTTAAAGCGATATTATCATCACAACAAATACTCCAAGTTCAAAAAAAGTTGAAGATAGAATAATGCCAAAAAACGCAATTTATGCTCAAGCAGGAGGTGCAACCTCTGTCATTAATGCCAGTGCTTATGGTGTGTTTCAAACCATCAAACAATATCCTATGATTTTTAATCAAACCTATGTCGCCATAAATGGTATTGCAGGTATTTTAGAAGAAAATATCGTAAGCATTGACTCTATCTCAGACAAGGAACTGGCTAAACTGAGCTATCTACCCGGTGCAGCATTTGAAGCTTGCCGTTTTGATTTAGATACACTTGAAAACAATCCTGAACAATATAAACGGGTACTAGAAGTGTTTAAAACCTATGATATTGGTTTCTTTTTCTACAATGGTGGCAACGGTTCAATGGTAACCGCACAAAAGGTTGCTGATTATTGCACCCAAGAAGGACACAAGGTAAATTGTATCGGGATTGCCAAAACAATCGACAATGATCTTGCTATCTCCCACTGTAGTCCAGGTTTTGGTAGCGCAGCCAAATACATAGCAACTAGTTTGGCTCAGGCAAGTTTAGATATCCGTTCAATGTACAAGACCTCCACCAAGCTCTTAATCATGGAGACTATGGGTCGAAACACGGGTTGGTTAACCTTAGCCGGTGGATTGGTCAAAGAGTTCTTACCCGAGACACCGTTAATGGTTTTGCCTGCTGAAATGCCCTTTAAACAAGATATTTTTCTCCAAAAAGTTGCTCAGATGATTAAAGAACATGGTTATTGCATCTGTGTTGTATCTGAAGGAATTAAAGATACAGAGGGTAAATACATCAATTATGTCAATATAGAACACACTGAACAAAAAGACTATTATCAACTTGGTGGAGCGGGTATTCAATTAAGCCAATTGGCAAAAGATAAATTACAAATCAAGACCCATGTTATTACTCCAGATTACTTGCAACGTTCTGCCACTCACCTTGTTTCAAAAACTGACTGGGAGATGGCTTATCAAGCAGGAGAAGAATCGGTCAAAGCCGCGGCTGACAATCAACATGGAATATTACCTGTTATAGAGCAAACTAGTTCAAAACCTTTCAGGTGGAAATTTAAACCCATCGCACTTACGGAAGTCGCAAACTTAGATAAAAACGTACCCGAACACTTTATTAACACATCTAACAACACCATTACTAAAACGGCTGTAGATTATCTAATGCCCTTAATTCAAGACGAAAAAGCTGTTCCCTTCCATAATGGAATCCCAGAACTACCCCCTTTAAAAATCAATTTACTTAAAAGAAAACTATTACCTTTTAAAGCCTATTAATGATAGAATATTTCATTCAAAAATAGCCAGTTAGGCTCATAATTAAACCAAG
>CAYUHO010000073.1:4486-6220 GCA_964444445.1 uncultured Piscirickettsiaceae bacterium
TAGCCAGTTAGGCTCATAATTAAACCAAGGAATTTAAAATGGAAAACTTTGATATTGCCAATTTTTTAACAACCTATGTACAACCATGGATAATTAATATCGTGATAGCAATTGCTATATTCGTTATTGGTAAGTGGGTTGTTAAAATTGTAGTCAACTTGCTTGGAAAGGCGCTAGCTAAAAGTAATACAGATGAAATCTTAGTTGATTTCATTCTTTCTATCTCTCGCACTTTAATGATGTTTATCGTCATTATTGCATCTTTAAGTCAGCTCGGTGTTGATACAACCTCATTCATCGCTCTAATCGGTGCGGCAGGTTTAGCAATTGGTTTAGCGTTGCAAAACTCGCTACAAAACTTTGCCGCTGGTGTCATGATAGTTCTATTCAAACCTTTCAAAACGGGTGATTTTATCGAAGCTGCTGGTGTTGTTGGTGTTGTTGAACAGGTAGGAATTTTTACATCCAATCTTAAAACAGGTGACAATAAGCAAATTATTATTCCTAATGGCTCTATCTTAAATGGACCTATCACTAACTATTCAGCGAAAGAAACTCGCCGTGTTGATATGGTATTTGGAATAGGTTATGACGATGACCTACGAAAAGCAAAAGAAATTCTTGAACAAATCGTCTCTGAAGACGAAAGAGTATTAAAAGATCCAGCTTATACAGTGGCTCTTTCTGAATTAGCTGATTCAAGCGTTAACTTTATTGTTAGACCTTGGGTAAAATCAGCAGATTATTGGGCGGTCATGTGGGACATGAACGAAAAAGTAAAACTAGCATTTGATGAAGCGGGAATATCTATTCCTTACCCTCAAATGGACATTCATATAAACAAAACTGAAGAAGATAAGTAACGATGAAAAAACAAACTTTATCTGCTGCAATCGCAGCAACAATCCTATTAACAAACTCACAGGTCACTTTTGCGGAAGACAAACCTGGCTTTTCTGGTTCAGGGGAAGCCTCTTTCTCAAACTCAACAGGTAACACTAAAACAGAAGCCTTGTATGCTGCACTAAAAACTAACTACAAACAAGATAGTTACAAGCTAGAAGGGCTACTAGAAGCAAATAATGACAAGCAAGACGGCATTCAAACTAAAGAACGTTACGTTGCTGATGTGCAAGCGGATGTACTGCTACCTGACTACCCTAAAGCTTATGGCTTTGGACAAGTAAGATTAGAAAACGATCGTTTTGAATCAGTTGACCTAAGTAGCTACTATGTTATTGGTGGTGGATATCAATTTTTTGATGAAAAAACCACCTCTTTAAGTGCGGAAGCAGGTTTAGGTTACCAGCAAGTTAACTATAGCAGTAAGTCATCAACTAAAGATATTGGACAAGGGGTTTTAAAACTCAAAGCTAACTATACCTATCAAATAAATGACACCACCAAATTCACACAAGATGCAAGTGAATACTACGGTTCTAAGCAAGCTAAATTTGAAAGTAATTCAGCGATTACTGTCCAAATGATGAAAGCACTAAGCTTAAAAGCAACCTACAAATTCAGACATAACAATGCACCTTCTGATGGAAAAGACAACGTTGATACTGAATTTGTTATTGGGGTTATTTACAACTTCTAAATAAACTTTAATCATATTGTTTATCAAAATAACCTGCTTCATCCGTAGAGATTAAGTGGGTATTTTTTTAACTATACAATTAAGGAGACACTTAACAACTGATTAAAATTCTGGCAACGCCAAGTTTATAGCAT
>CAYUHO010000074.1:0-6201 GCA_964444445.1 uncultured Piscirickettsiaceae bacterium
CAAGAAGTAAATCTAGTGCAGGCTGGTTAAAAGAACATTTTGATGACTATTATGTTAATAAGGCAAAGCAAGACGGTTATCGTTCAAGAGCTATTTACAAATTACAAGAAATAGATGAAAAAGATAAGTTATTTCGCGATGGAATGAATGTTATTGATTTGGGAGCTGCTCCAGGAGGATGGTCTCAGTGGACGGCACATAAAATTGGTGATTCAGGGCGAGTTTTTGCGCTAGATATTTTGCCTGTTGAGCCATTTGCAGGTGTCACTTTTATCCAAGGTGATTTTCAGGAAGAAGAAGTCTATAGTTCATTAATTGATGCACTTGATGGAGGAGATGTTGATTTGGTTATGTCTGATATGGCTCCAAACATGACGGGAAATAAGGGAGTTGATATCCCGCGAGCAATGTATTTGGTTGAGTTATCAGTTGATCTAGCAAGTCAAGTTTTAAAGAAAGAGGGGGACTTGTTGATGAAAGTGTTTCAAGGTGAGGGCTATGATCATTTGTTACAAGGGTTAAAGAAACAATATAAAAGAGTTGTTACTAGGAAACCTAAGGCATCAAGACCAAGAAGTAAGGAGATTTATGTTCTTGCTAGGGGTAAGCTATAAAATATATTGATAGAAGTGTTAAGTTTTTTTTATATTAAGTTTGTGTTAAAATACGAATATATAAAAATATCAGAATGATAGGTTTGAGTAGGAATCGAGTAGAAAATGAAAAATGATATGTTAAAAAATATTTTGATTTGGGCAGTAGTTGCAACAGTTATGTTGTCAATTTTTAATCACTTTAGTGGTCAACAGCTTCATAAGAGTAGTCAGCTCGCATACTCAGACTTTATTGACCAAGTAAAGGCGGGAGAAGTTAGCCAGGTTTCAATCGAAGGAACCATTATAAGAGGTGTCTATACCTCTGGGCTTGCATTTAAAACGGTTAACCCTGGTGATGTTGGTCTGATGGGTGATTTGTTGACTAATCGAGTTAGAGTCGTTGCTAAAGAGCCAGAACAACAGGGGCTTTTGATGCAGATTTTTATTTCTTGGTTTCCTATGTTGTTGTTAATTGGAATTTGGCTTTTCTTTATGCGCTCTATGGGTGGCGGTATGGGAGGAAAAGGCGGTCCTATGTCTTTTGGCAAATCAAAGGCAAGAATGTTAACTGAAGACCAAATTAAAATTAATTTTGATGATGTGGCTGGGGCAGAAGAAGCAAAAGATGAAGTTGGAGAAATTGTAGACTTTCTTAAAGATCCTGAGAAATATCAAAATCTTGGTGGGAATATTCCACGCGGAGTTTTGATGGTTGGTCCTCCTGGTACGGGGAAAACCTTACTTGCTAAAGCCATTGCTGGTGAGGCAAAAGTTCCATTTTTTAGTATTTCAGGTTCAGATTTTGTTGAGATGTTTGTTGGTGTTGGTGCTTCTCGAGTAAGAGATATGTTTGAGCAGGCAAAGGCTCACTCTCCTTGTATTATTTTTATTGATGAAATTGATGCAGTTGGACGTAGTCGTGGCTCGGGAATGGGTGGTGGTAATGATGAACGTGAACAAACCTTAAATCAGATGTTAGTAGAAATGGACGGTTTTGAAGCAAACGAAGGTGTGATTGTCATTGCTGCAACTAACCGTGCAGATGTGTTAGATCCTGCATTATTACGACCAGGGCGTTTTGATAGACAGGTAACCGTCGGCTTGCCTGATGTTCGTGGTCGTGAGCAAATATTGAAGGTTCATATGCGTAAAGTACCTTTAGATGAAGGGGTTAAACCTGCATATATTGCAAGAGGAACACCTGGGTTTTCTGGAGCTGATCTGGCGAATCTTGTTAACGAGGCAGCGTTATTTGCGGCAAGGAATAATGATAAGTTAGTCACTCAGTCCCATTTTGAGAAAGCAAAAGATAAAATCTTAATGGGTGTGGAACGTAAGAGCATGATAATGAGCGAAGATGAGAAGAAATTGACGGCTTATCATGAAGCTGGGCATGCGATTGTTGGCTACCTTGTTCCTGAGCATGATCCTGTTTATAAAGTAAGTATTATGCCACGTGGCCGTGCACTTGGTGTCACGATGTATTTACCAGAAGAGGATGCGTACAGTTATTCTAAACGCAAGCTAGAGGGGCAGTTGTCGAGCCTTTATGGCGGAAGAATTGCTGAAGAAATGATCTTTGGTGAAGATGCCGTTACCACCGGTGCTAGTAACGATATTATGAGAGCAACGGAGATCGCTAAGAATATGGTTACAAAATGGGGATTATCCGAAAAATTAGGTCCTCTAATGTATGAGGAGGAAGATAATGGTTCCATAATGGGGCAATCAAGAAATGCAAATGTATCGAATGAAATTTCTAAGCAGATTGATATCGAAATGCGCCTGTTTATTGATCGAAATTATAAGCGTGCAGAAGATATTCTGACAGAGAAAAAGTCTGTATTACATGCGATGGCTGATGCATTGATGAAGT
Source organism: uncultured Piscirickettsiaceae bacterium (assembly GCA_964444445.1). Lineage (GTDB taxonomy): Bacteria > Pseudomonadota > Gammaproteobacteria > Thiomicrospirales > Thiomicrospiraceae > Hydrogenovibrio. Next base: position 2,473 of record CAYUHO010000074.1, read on the forward strand.
ATGAAACTATTGATGCAGATCAGGTTAAGAATTTAATGGAAGGCAAAGAACCAGGGCAGCCAAAAGAGTGGGAAGAAATGCATCATGATGGTGATGACTCTTCTGATTCAGGGGTAAAGGAGTCTGAAAATGATGTTAAAACAGACTTGGTTGATAATGATGATTCTCTTGATGGTGAGCCAAAGTTGCATTAGTATTTGATTTAATAAGAACCCCTTTTATTATAGGGGTTTTTTTTGGATAAAAAATGACTTTTAAACGTAAATTATCTTCAATTGAAGTAAATTCACCTCTGATTATGGCAATCTTAAATGTAACGCCAGATTCTTTTTCAGATGGTGGGGATTATGTTGCTCAAGATGCAATTAAACGTCAGCTTGAATCGATGGCTAAAGAGCAGGTTGATATCGTTGATGTGGGGGGAGAGTCAACTCGGCCATATGCGTTACCAGTTTCACTTGATGAAGAGTTAAATCGAGTTATGCCTGTAATAGAGTTGGCCAAAAAAGATTATGGTTTAAGTGTTTCGGTAGACACTTATAAAGTGGAAGTTATGGCTGAGTCAATTAAGCTTGGTGTTGATTTGATTAATGATGTTAATGCGTTGCAGGCTAGAGGAGCGAAGGAGTTAATTTCTCAGAGTGATGTTTGTGCTTGTTTGATGCATAAACAAGGTTCACCCGAGGATATGCAAAAAGAGCCCAGTTATGACAATGTTGTTCAAGAGGTTAAAAATTTCTTGATACCGCAGATTAATGAGTGTGTAGCATTAGGTATTAGTCATGAAAGGTTGTTGATTGATCCAGGTTTTGGTTTTGGTAAGACTTTAGAGCACAATGTAGCCTTGTTTAAATCGATCAATGAATTTGTCGAGCTTGGGGTTCCTGTCTTGGTTGGCGTGTCCCGAAAAAAAATGATAGGTGATCTGTTGAATAATTTGCCTGTTGATGAACGTATGATTGGGAGTGTTTCTGCTGCGTTATTAGCGGTAATAAAGGGTGCAAAGGTGTTAAGGGTGCATGATTTTAAAGAGACAATACAGGTAACCAAAGTTTTAAAAGAGTTGATGTAACGAGTTTATTATGAAGAAAAAGTATTTTGGAACGGATGGTATAAGAGATCATGTTGGTAGTGGAATGATCTCACCTGATAAAGTGTTGCAACTTGGTTGGGCAACAGGGAAGGTAATTAAAGATCATGGTGAGAGTTCCGTGATGATAGGTAAAGACACAAGAATCTCTGGTTATATGTTTGAGTCAGCGCTTGAAGCAGGTTTTATAGCAGCGGGTGTGGATGTGTATTTGCTTGGGCCAATGCCAACACCAGCTGTGGCTTATCTTACACAAACATTTTATGCAGATGCAGGAATTGTAATCAGTGCATCACATAATCCACACTACGACAATGGCATAAAATATTTCTCAGCAAAGGGAAAGAAGGTAACAGATGCCATTGAGTTAGAGGTCGAAGCTGCGTTTGACGAACCAATGGTTGTTGTAGACTCTGCTAAACTAGGAAAAGCCAAAAGAATTGATGATGCTGCGGGTCGATATATAGAATTTTGTAAAAGTACCTATACTTCAACTCAAAAGTTAAGTGGCTATAGGATTGTTTTGGACTGTGCAAATGGCGCGACATATCACATTGCCCCTTCGGTGTATAGAGAGCTTGGCGCTGAGGTTGTTACGATTGGAGATAATCCAGATGGTATCAATATCAATTCTGGTTGTGGAGCTACAGATTTAGCACTGTTGCAAAAGACGGTTGTTTCTGAAAAAGCTGATTTCGGGATTGCTTTTGATGGTGATGGCGATCGTGTAATGATGGTTGATCATGAAGGTGAAATTGTTGATGGTGATGGTATTTTGTATATCCTAGCGTCGAATGCTAAAAGTGACTGTGAGGGTGTTGTTGGTACTCTTATGAGCAATCTTGGTTTAGAAAACGCAATAAGAAAGCTAGGATTGAATTTCGAACGTGCAGATGTGGGTGATCGTCACGTAATGAAAAAATTAATTGAGAATAAGTGGGTATTTGGTTCAGAGCCTTCTGGTCATGTGTTGTGTTTGGATAAAACATCAACTGGTGATGGGATTATTTCTTCTTTGCAGATCGTTTCGATAATGGTGGACTCTGCTAAGTCCTTGAGTAAATTGACAGATGGTTTGGTTAAATATCCTCAGGTACTAAAAAATGTAAGAGTCACTCAACAACTTGATATATCTCAAAATACTAAAATACAAGAAGCGATAAAATTGTCTGAGAAAGAAATGAAGGGCAAGGGGAGGGTCTTATTGAGGGCGTCGGGAACAGAGCCTTTAATACGTGTAATGCTAGAGGGAGAGTCAATGAAGTTAATTGATTCTCATGTGAAAAAGCTGGTTAAACTGGTAGAAAGTGAATTTTGTTGATTTGTCAAGATTGTAATTTAAATTAAAAGTAGCTAATATAGTCAAACTTTTTTTTGGAGCCCTAAATATGAGAACGTTGTTCGTTGCTGGAAATTGGAAAATGCATGGTGATAAGTCCTTTATTAAGGGGCTGGTGACGGATTTGAATAAAGAAGTTGCTGATGTTGAGGGTGTGAATGTTGCCGTTTGCCCTCCTGCAATATATTTGGATTATGTAGCTAGGTGTCTAAATTCTGATAAGGTTCAGTTAGGGGCTCAAAATATAGCCGTAGAACCTAAGCAAGGTGCGTTTACAGGTGAAATATCCGTTTCTATGATAAAGGATGTTGGTTGTTCTTATGTGGTTTTAGGGCATTCTGAGCGTAGATCAATCTATGGTGAAACAAATACTCAAGTTGCTGAAAAAGTAGAAACAGCACTTAATGCTGGCGTCACTCCTATATTGTGTGTTGGTGAAACACTTGATGAAAGAGAGTCAGGTAAGTTGGAAGTCGTTATTTCTGGTCAATTGAATGCGGTGCTTGATAGAGTTGGAATTGATCGTTTTGAAAATGTAGTTATTGCTTATGAACCTGTTTGGGCGATTGGGACTGGTAAGACGGCCTCTTCAGCCCAAGCTCAAGAAGTACATTTGTTTATAAGAAGTTTACTAGCCGAATTGAATGCAACTGTTGCTGAAAAAGTGATTATTCAGTATGGAGGAAGTGTAAAGCCTGAAAATGCAAAAGAATTGTTTTCTCAGCCTGATATTGATGGTGGTTTGATTGGTGGAGCATCTTTGAATGCTAGTGATTTTGTGGCAATTTGTAAAGCTGGAGCTTAATTGTGTTTAGTATTGTTTTGATGTTTCATTTAATTGTTGCATTTGTATTGATTTTGTTAGTTTTGTTGCAGCATGGTAAGGGTGCAGATGCAGGTGCTAATTTTGGCGGAGGCTCCTCTCAATCAGTTTTTGGTGGTGGTGGATCTAATAGTTTTATGTTGAAATTAACAGCTGTGGTTGCAACTATATTCTTTTTGACTAGTTTGACATTGGCCTATTTAGGTGCGGAAAAGTCAAAAGGTTATGAAAGTGTGACGAAAAAGCCAGTTGTAGAGCAGGTTGTACCAGAAAAATTAGATGTACCTGTAATACCAGAATAAAAGAATTACTTTTTGCTAGTTTAGAATTGCTCTATTTTTTATCAGTTCAAGGCGGGAAATCAAGCGTGTACTAATGTACTCGCTTATTTCCTAACGAGGATATGATGAAAGCTAGGGTGTTTAAGGAATCGCTTAACAACTAAGATTATTTTATACTGGTAAAAAGTGCCGATAT
>CAYUHO010000075.1:0-6127 GCA_964444445.1 uncultured Piscirickettsiaceae bacterium
TTTTTCACCAAAAAATCACCAGGGGGGGGGGTTCTTTGTTAGAATTAGCTAAGTATTGAATAGAAATAAGTGAACCTTAGATGAAATTAGATTTTTTGGATTTTGAAGAGCCGATTGCAGAATTAGAGGCGAAAATTGATGAATTAAGACACCTTGATGCTGATGATATGAATTTGGTTGAGGAAATTTCTGCTTTGGAGAAGAAAAGCAAGAACTTAACGAAAACGATTTTTTCTAAATTAACGGATGTACAGATTTCACGTGTTGCACGTCACCCGCAACGCCCTTATGTTTTAGATTATATTGATTCTATTTTTACTGATTTTAAAGAATTACATGGTGATCGTGCGTTTGCTGATGATGCTGCAATTGTTGCTGGCTTGGCTCGTATTGATGGGCAATCAGTAATGGTCATCGGGCAGGAAAAAGGGCGAGATACAAAAGATAAAATTATTCGCAACTTTGGTATGCCTAAACCTGAAGGTTATCGCAAGGCATTACGTTTAATGAAAACCGCTGAGCGTTTTGGTTTACCGATTGTGACCTTTATTGATACACCTGGTGCTTACCCTGGAATTAATGCAGAAGAGCGTAATCAATCTGAAGCAATTGCTCGTAATCTGATTGAAATGGCAGAGTTGAAAGTACCGGTTATTTGTTCAGTTATTGGTGAAGGTGGTTCTGGTGGAGCCTTAGCGATTGGGGTCGGTGATGTTACCATGATGATGGAGTACAGTACCTATTCTGTTATTTCACCAGAAGGTTGCGCTTCTATTTTATGGAAAAACGCTGCAAATGCCGCTGATGCAGCCTCTGCGCTTGGTATTACTTCAACAAAACTTAAAGCTTTAGGTTTGGTTGATGTGATTGTCCCTGAGCCTTTAGGCGGGGCACACCGAAATCCTGCAAAGGCGACAGAGTTTTTGAAAAAAGCTATTTTGCAACAGCTTGAAGTTTTAAAAACCAAGCCGATTGATGAATTATTAGAAGCTCGTTATCTGCGCTATATGCAGTATGGTAACTTTGCTGAATAACCCCGTCGGTTAACAAAATGGCTCACAAAAACCACGGTTTGACGATTCAATCAGTAGTCAAAGATTTTTGCGAGCAGCTTGATGACAACACCTCTCTCGTCATTGGTTTAAGTGGTGGAATTGATTCCATCGTTTTAACCCATGCGCTTTCTCAATATCTTTCTAAGACTAACACTAATCTTCAATTAACAGCAGTACATATTAATCATAATTTGCAGAATGATTCGCTATCATGGCAAGTATTTTCCGAGCAATTTGCAAATCAGTACGCTATTCCGTTTAAAGCAATTTCAATCAAAATTGGTAATAAAAACCGGCAGGGTTTAGAAGCGGTTGCACGGAATCGGCGCTACCAAGCCTTATTAAGTGTTTGTAACGAGGGGGATTATCTATTAACAGCACATCACCAACAGGATCAAGTTGAAACGATTTTGCTGAATCTATTTCGTGGAACTGGGATTAAGGGGCTGCTTGGTATGCCCAGTCAAAAACAAATTGCCAGCTCTTCTGTTATTCATGCTAGACCCTTATTAAAGGTTAAGCTTGCTGATATTAGTGCTTACGCGAATCAATATAACTTAGATTGGATTGATGATCCATCAAACACTGATACCGCCTTTAAAAGAAACTTTATACGGCATAAAATTCTGCCTAAAATTCACCAAGGGGGGGGGGATATTGATTCTAACATTGTCCGTATGGCAAACAATCTTACAGAAGATTTTTCTTTATTAAGCGATTTAGCGCATCTTGATTTGGCTAGGTGTTCATATACTTCAATTTGTCTTAATCTTAATGGGATTTCTGATTTAGATTGGAGTAGGCAGAAGAATGTGATTCGTTTCTGGTTAGATAAGTTTTCTCTGCTTCAAACAAGTCTTACTTATGATATATATCAATGGCTTAAGGAGTCTTTTGAACTTAATAACTTAAATGCGCATCCGAGCTTATTGAATAAAGAATTTCAAATCAGGGTTGAAAAACATAGTCTATATTTGTTGCGGCCTTTAGCTGAAAAATATGATTTAGAGTTTCAACAATTTACCCCTTTTGAGTTTGGTTTTGATGAAACTATCATTATAAACTACCTTGAGAAATATCAAAGTTTACAAGGAAAAAATGGCATTAGAATTAGGAATATCAAACCAGAAGAACTCAGTAATAAAAAATTAAAAAAATGGTTTAAGGCAAATAAAGTTGTTTTTTGGAATCGTAAAAGATGGCCTGTTATTTATGATGAAAACAATACATTAGAAGTGATAGGCTTTAGTTAGAAATTAAGGTATAATACTCTCCCATTCTAAGGGCTTAATAATCATAAACGCCTAAAAGAAACCTATGCACGAGATTATTCACGGACGAGGTACCCTTGAGGGTATTAAAATTCTATCACATTTTACTCTTGCGACTAACTCGTGCAAAGGTCTCTAAAAAACAAAACAATTTAAAGTGAATTCATGACCAAATTTATATTCGTTACGGGTGGTGTAGTTTCTTCGTTAGGAAAAGGAATTGCAGCGGCTTCTTTAGGTGCTTTACTTGAAGCAAGAGGCTTAAAAGTTAGTATGTTGAAAATGGATCCGTATATCAACGTTGATCCAGGCACAATGAGTCCATTACAGCATGGTGAAGTTTTTGTAACCGATGATGGAGCGGAAACCGATTTAGATTTAGGTCACTATGAACGTTTCGTTCAAAAACATTTCACAAAGAATAATAGTTTCTCAGCAGGTCAAGTTTATGAAGCCGTTATTCGTCGAGAGCGTAAAGGCGACTATCTTGGTGGAACGGTTCAGGTTATTCCACATATTACAGATCAAATCATTAGTAACATTAAAAAAGCTGCAAAAGGTGTCGATGTCGCCCTTGTCGAAGTTGGTGGCACAGTGGGGGATATCGAGTCTTTACCTTTTATGGAAGCGATAAGACAGCTGGGTGTTGAATTAGGGCGTGATAATGCGATCTTTATGCATCTGACGTTGTTACCGTATATTTCGGTGGCAGGTGAAATGAAAACTAAACCGACGCAGCACTCGGTTAAAGAATTGCGCTCTATTGGAATCCAGCCTGATATTTTGATTTGCCGCTCAGAAAAACCCCTTGCAGATAACGAGAAGAAGAAAATCTCATTGTTTACCAATGTTGAAGAAAATGCCGTTATTAATTCGCTCGATGCTCGTACCATTTATGAAGTCCCGCGTATGTTGCATGAGCAAGGATTAGATGAGTTGGTGACACACCGTTTTAGAATTCAAGCGCCTGTTGCTGATTTATCAGATTGGGATGAGGTGGTTAATGCACAACTTAACCCAACAAAAACCGTTGATATAGCAATGGTTGGAAAGTATGTTGATTTAACCGAAGCTTATAAATCTGTGAATGAAGCATTGATTCATGCTGGAATTCATGAGCAAACCAAGGTCAATATTCATCATATAGATTCAGAACAATTGGAAACGGATGGAGGACTGTCTTCAATTCAAAAAATGGATGCGATTCTTGTTCCAGGTGGATTTGGAGAGCGTGGTGTAGAAGGAAAGATTTCTGCAATTAAGTATGCGCGTGAAAATAATGTCCCTTATTTAGGGATTTGTCTTGGGATGCAAATGGCAGTGGTTGAGTATGCAAGAAATGTTGCAAAACTAAAAGGGGCACACAGTTCTGAACTTAATCCTGAAACCCCACACCCTGTTGTTGCTTTAATCACTGAGTGGAGTGACGAAAGTGGACAAATCATCCAACGCAATGAGCAAACTGATTTAGGTGGTACGATGCGTTTAGGGGCTCAAAACTGTAGATTAGCAGCTGATAGCCATATTCAAGAAATATATGGAAAAAGTGTTGTTTTTGAGCGCCACAGACATAGATACGAAGTTAATGATGGTTATATTGCTAAGTTAGAAAAGGCAGGTTTAACCTTTGCAGGTCGTTCTGAAGATGGCACTTTGGTTGAAACAATCGAAATTACCGAGCACCCTTGGTTTGTGGCTTGTCAATTCCACCCAGAATTCACCTCAACACCACGCAACGGGCATCCATTATTTAGTGCCTTTGTAAATGCCGCTAATCAATACAAAAATGAACAGGAGAAGGTTTAAATGAAATTATGTAATTTTAACGTAGGTATCGAACAGCCATTTTTCTTAATTGCGGGGCCTTGCGTCATTGAATCTGAGCAGTTAGCGATTGATACAGCGGGTCAATTAAAAGAACTAACGTCAGAATTAGGGATTCCGTTTATTTATAAATCATCCTACGATAAGGCAAATCGCTCATCAACCAAGAGTTTTAGAGGGTTAGGGGTTGAAGAGGGCTTACGAATTTTACAAAAAGTAAAAGATGAAATCGGAGTGCCTGTTTTAACTGATGTGCACGAAGACACGCCATTAGATGAAGTTGCATCAGTGGTTGATGTGATGCAAACGCCTGCTTTTTTAGTTCGTCAAACGAACTTTATTCAAAATGTTTGTAAACAAGGTATTCCTGTTAATATCAAAAAAGGGCAATTTCAAGCACCTTGGGATATGGATCAGGTGGTGTTAAAAGCACGTGAAGTGGGTAATGATAATATTATGGTTTGTGATCGTGGTACCTCATTTGGTTACAACACCTTAGTTTCAGATATGCGAGGGCTTGCCTCTATGCGTAGTACTGGTTGCCCAGTGGTTTTTGATGCAACCCATTCAGTGCAACAACCTGGCGGAAATGGCACAACGTCTGGTGGACAAAGAGAAATGGTACCTGTTCTTGCAAGAGCCGCAATTGCAGCGGGTGTGTCAGGTGTTTTTATGGAAACTCACCCAGACCCTCAAAATGCATTATCAGATGGGCCAAATATGTGGCCACTTGGTAACTTAAAACCAGTTTTAGAAACCATGAAAATGTTGGATGATGTCGTTAAGTCACAAGGTTTTATCGAAGGAGTTTAGCTACTCTCTACCGAATATAATAAAAAATAATGATGTCACACAGATGTCATAAATATAGAATATAATACGCAAAATTTTAAATAGATAAGGAAAATAGCATGTCGCTAATAAAAGATATTAAAGCTCGTCAAGTAATCGATTCTCGTGGAAACCCAACCGTTGAAGCAGATGTCACTTTAGAAGATGGTTCATTTGGTCGTGGTATCTCACCATCAGGTGCATCAACAGGTTCTCGTGAAGCAATCGAATTAAGAGACGGTGATAAGTCTGTTTATGGCGGTAAAGGCGTTCTAAATGCAGTTGCAAACATTAATGGTGAAATTAAAAAAACATTAGTTGGTCAAGATGCAACTAATCAAGAAGCAATCGACAATATGATGATTGAGCTTGATGGAACTGAAAATAAAGGGCGTTTAGGTGCAAATGCATTATTAGCAGTCTCAATTGCGACAGCTCAAGCAGCGGCACAATCTAAAGGTCAGCCTTTGTATGAATATTTCAAAACGGATGATTACAAAATGCCAGTACCAATGATGAACATTATCAATGGTGGTGAGCACGCTGATAACTCAGTTGATTTCCAAGAATTTATGATTATGCCCGTTGGCGCACCAACGATTGCTGAAGCAATTCGTTACGGTTCAGAAGTTTTTCATGCCTTGAAAAAAGTGCTATCTGATAAAGGCTATAACACTGCTGTCGGTGATGAAGGTGGTTTCGCACCAGACCTTAAGTCTAACGAAGAAGCATTAGAAGTGATTATGCAAGCTATTGAAAATGCTGGCTATAAAGCAGGTAAAGATATCATGATTGCAATGGATGCCGCTTCTTCTGAATTATATAAAGATGGTCAATACTATCTAGGTTCTGAAGATAAAACCTTAACCTCTAAAGGTATGGTTGACTTACTTTCTAGTTGGGTTGACAAATATCCAATTATCTCAATTGAAGATGGACTTGATGAAGGTGACTGGGATGGATTTAAATACCAAACAGAAAAAGACGGGCATCGTTTACAAATTGTTGGTGATGATTTATTTGTAACCAACCCTAAAATCCTTAAAGAAGGGATTGAAAAAGGGATTGGTAACTCAATCCTAATCAAAATCAACCAAATTGGTACTTTAACAGAAACCTTTGCAGCGATTAAAATGGCAAAAGATG
>CAYUHO010000076.1:0-6097 GCA_964444445.1 uncultured Piscirickettsiaceae bacterium
CCTTAGGATTTAGGGGTTACAGATAGGGCAGTTCTCGTCTTGATTGAGTTTTAATTGCCTAAACTGCATCGTATAACTATCCAATATAAGTAACTTTCCGACCAGTGTTTTAATGCCAATTAGGGCTTTAATCGTTTCGATTGCTTGCATTGAGCCAACTAGACCAACCACAGGAGAAAGTATCCCGTTTGCTTGACAGTTTAATTCGGTGCCATCTCCCTCTTTGTATAAACATTGATAACATGGGCTATTTGCTAGCCTAAAATCATAGGTAGTGAGCTGCCCTTCCCAACGAATAGCAGCGCCTGAAATAAGCGGTTTTTTTAACTGGTGGCAAATTCGATTAAGTGCAAAGCGGCTAGCGAAATTGTCTGTACAGTCTAGCACGGCATCTGCTGTTTGGATAAGTTTGGCTGCTTGTTGTTCATTTAATTTATCATTGAGCTCATGCAGTTCTACAAGATGATTTAACTGACTTAAGTTTTCTTTAGCAGAAGAAACTTTGTCTTGACCAATGTTGTTTTCCTTATGCACAATTTGTCTTTGTAAATTAGAATCATCTACCTTGTCAAAGTCAACTAGAGTGATTTTACCCACTCCTGTAGCGGTTAGGTAAAGAGAGGCAGGAGAGCCTAAGCCACCCAAGCCAAAGATGACGACATGCGAGTTGGTTAGCTTGAGTTGTCCTTCCTCACCTATTTCAGGCATTCTCGTTTGACGACTATAGCGGCTTAATTCTGCTGAATTGAGTTCTGTTTTCTGCATCTTATAAGTTTCCTAAATGAGGGGTTGGGTAATGATTTGTCCAAGTGTTACTCTATCATTATCGGCGTAATCTTTAATGGTTTTAATCTGAGTAAAGTTGTTTTTTTGTAATAGTGATTGTACTGCTTGTGCTTGCTGATAGCCATGCTCAATTAATAACCAACCATTTTGACAAAGGTAGTTTGGGGCTTCAGAGCAGATTTTTTTAATATCCTGTAAGCCATCTTGCCCTGATTTGAGTGCCGTGATAGGTTCAAAACGAAGGTCGCCATTTTCTAAATGCTGGTTTCGCTCTTTAATATAAGGAGGGTTGGACACAATAAGTTGAAAAAGAGGTTTTTCTTCAGCTTTAAAAGCACTAAACCAGTCACTTTGTCTAAAATCAATCTTTAAGTTATGTGTTTTTGCATTTAAAGAGGCTGTTTTTAGTACGTTTGCATCAAAATCAACTGCAAAAGCGTTAATTTTAGGGAGTTCATGTTTTAAAGCACAGATGATTGCGCCAGAACCTGTTCCTAAATCCAGAACTTGATACCCCCCCTGGTGATTTTTTGCTTTTTTAATTGCTTCTAAGACAATGATTTCGGTATCTGCTCGTGGAATGAGTGTGTACTCGTTAACGGTAAAGTTGAGTCCCCAGAACTCTTGTTTACCTAGAATATAAGCGATTGGTTTGCCTATGAGTCGTTGTTTTAAAAGTTTTTCAAATTGATTTTTGTCAGAAGTTGATATTTCTTTTTCTGGCCAGGTGTATAGATAGCTTCGGTTTTTACCGATTGTATGAGAGAGTAATATTTCAACATCAATTTTAGCAGAATCATTTACTCCAGCGGCAACCAGTCGTTGCATGGAGTTTTCAATCAAGGTTTGAATTGATTCCATTTATTCAGCATTTAAAGCGGCAAGCTGTTCTGCTTGGTATTCATTGATTAATGGATTGACGACCAAGTCTAAACTGCCTTGCATAATATCGTCTAGACGATATAGGGTAAGGTTAATTCGGTGATCTGAAACTCGACCCTGTGGGTAGTTATAGGTGCGAATTTTTTCTGAACGGTCCCCTGAACCAACTAAACTTTTTCTTTCTTGAGCAATCTCTGAATCATGAACTCTTTGTTTTTCATCCATAATCCTTGAAGCGAGTAAAGACATTGCTCTGGCGCGGTTTTTATGCTGAGACCGTTCATCTTGGCACTCAACAACCGTTCCAGTAGGAATATGAGTAATACGAATAGCTGAGTCTGTTTTATTAACGTGCTGACCACCTGCTCCAGATGCTCGGAAGGTGTCCACTTTTAAATCAGCAGGATTAAGGTTAACTTCTTCTACATCAGGTGCTTCAGCCATGATTACAACCGTTGCGGCAGAAGTATGAACTCGTCCTTGGGTTTCCGTTGCGGGGACACGTTGCACTCGGTGAGCTCCAGATTCAAATTTAAGTTTTGAGTAGGCGCCCTCACCAATGATACGAACAATGATTTCCTTAAATCCGCCATGATCACCTTCTTGTGAATTGATAATCTCAAGCTGCCATCTAAGCTTTTCAGCATAACGGCTATACATTTTGAATAGGTCGCCAGCAAAAATGGCCGCTTCATCCCCCCCTGTGCCTGCGCGAATTTCTAAGAAAATATTAGCGTCATCATTTGGATCTTTTGGCAAAAGCATTTTTTGTAAATCTTTTTGCAATGCTTCAATTTGCTTGTTTAATTCTGGTAATTCTTCTTGCCCCATTTCCTTTAATTCAGAGTCGCCAGAGCTAATCATGTCCTTAGCTTCCTTTAAATCTTCTTCAGTTGAACAAAATTGTGTAAAGGTTTCCACGATTGGGGTGATTTGAGCGTGTTCTTTTGTTAAACTACGAAACTTTTTTTGGTTGCTAATAATTTCAGGTTCGGAAATTAAGTGGTTAACTTCTTCTAATCTTTCAACCAGAATTTCTAGTTTTTTACGGATGGAGTTTTTCATGATGATTCTTTTAGTTTAAAACTGTTCAGATTCGAGCAGAATCGTTTGTGCTGAGTCGATAACATGCTGTTGACCTTCTAAGCCTGCTCTGCGTATATTGGTTGTTGGAGTGTGAAGCAATTTATTAGTCAGTTGATTTGCCAGTTTTTTAATAACCTCATCTGCCTGTTCGCCTTTTTCTAATTGGTTTAGGGCTTCATTAATAGACTTGTCTTTTAATTGATATGCCTGCTCTCTATACTCCTGGATAAGAGGACTTGCTTTGACAGATGCTTGATATTTTGCCATAAAGTTGTTTGCCTGGGTGTCCACAATTTCTTCTGCTGCTAAAGCGGCTTCTTTACGAGATTGTTGGTTTACTTTTATTATTTCGGTTAAATCATCAACAGAGTAAAGGTAAGCATTATTTAATTTAGAAATAGAGGTCTCAATATCTCTTGGAACTGCAATATCAACCATAAACATCGGTTTGTTTCTGCGGCGTTTTAAAGCGGTTTTAATCATTTCCTGTAAAATAATTGGGCTTGATGCACCTGTCGAAGAGATAATCATATCAGCTTCATGAATGTGTTCGGGAATTTCTGCTAAATTAATTGCATAGCCAGCAAGCTGTTCGGTAATCTTGTGAGCCTTTTCAAGAGTTCTATTAGCAATAATGAGTTTGCCTATGCCATGTTCTGTTAGGTGGCGAGCAACCAGCTCGATTGTTTCACCAGCACCGATTAGCAAAGCGGTTTGTTGATTCAGGTTTCCAAAAAACTGTTCTGACAGGGCAACAGCTGAAAAAGCAATCGAAACAGGACTTGAACCAATTGCAGTATCTGTGCGAATTTGTTTGACGGTTTTAAAAATGTGCTGGAATAAATAATCTAACTTTTGGCGGATAGTATTGGTTTTAACTGAACAGCTATAAGCTTCTTTTACCTGACCAAAAATTTGTGGCTCACCCATTACTTGTGAGTTAAGTCCACTTGCAACTCTCATGATGTGTTTGATTGCATCTAGGTCTGAATGCTCGTATAGGTAGTTTGCAATTTCGTTTTCTGCAATTTCAAAAAACATACAAAACCAATTTTGAATTTGCGATGATGAAAGCGTTTTTAAATTACAATAAATCTCAGTTCGGTTACAAGTCGATATAATAATGTATTCATTTTCTGCACCTAACTGCTTTAGCTGAGCTAAGGCATCTTGTATTTGATCGTTAGAAAAAGCAACTTTTTCCCGAATGTCGATGGGGGCGGTTTCATGGTTTACGCCCAATACAAATAGTTTCATAGGTTAAGTTGCAATGCCTAATATTAAAAAAACGAGAAAATAGTATAGTCTAAGGAGCGTAATTTTGCTAAATTATGTAACTAATTGCAAGTAAATGGATAAAATTCTGTGAACAAGTTATTATCAATTACAAATTTTAAACAAATCGTTTTTGTGACAGGTATTACTCTGTTAGCGAGTTGCTCTCAGTTTTCAGCACTGCAATCTGAGGACGAGAAAACTGCGACTGCGACAGAAAAGACTAAAACTTCCGATAGCAAATCGACAGAAGATGTTGAACCTATGGTTGTTTCAAAGCCGTCGAATATGACTGCAGAGATGATGTATAAAGTTTTGTTAGCTGAAATTTTAATTGAAAAACGACAAACTAAAGCAGCATTTCAGATTCTCTATCCTTTAGCTGTCGAAACAAGAGACCCAGCTTTGGCCAAAAGAGTGTTTCAACTCTCGATGCAAACCCTGCATGTTGACTCAATAAATGCCGCTGCAAATTTATGGATTGATATCGAACCGAATGAAAGTTTGCCTTGGAAAGCATCGTATCTTTTATCTGTGCGAGCAGGAGAGCTTGAAAAAGCACTCGAAAAGTGGCAAAAATATGTTTCGTTATCGGATAAAAAAATCGAAGATATTTTTATTGAAACTTCTTCTCGAGTTTCTAAGTCTGCCACCAATGTTTCAGGTTTAACTTTTCTTAACACCTTAAAAGAGCTGTATCCAGATAACCCAGCGGCAATGTATGCTTATGGCTCTGCAGCAGAATACTATCGAGATTATTCTTTGGCGATTCCTGAGCTTAAAAAAGTGCTTACTTATTATGAGGATAAAGAAACTGATGATTTAACACCATCGTTATTATTGGTTTTAAAGGAAACCCAATACTCATTGGCAACTTGTTATCTGAGAACAAAAGACTATCAAGAAGGTTTGGACTTGCTTGAACCCCTGGTTTTGGAAACGCCAAATGACTGGCAGCTTCAAGAAATATTGGCTCGATTTGAGGTGAAATCAGGCCAGCTGTTAAAAGCCGAAAAAAGATATCAGGAAATTGTTGAGAATGAACCTAAGGCCTTAGCTTCAAAACTCTCGTTAGCACTACTTCAGCTAGAAAAACACAACTATACTGAATCCAAACAAAATTTTTTAGATTTAAGAAAGAATAAAGCCTATTTTTCAATTGCCTCTTATTATCTAGGAGTTGCTTCTCAGCAACAAGGTTTAGCATCTGAAGCGGTTACTTATTTTTCAAAGATTAAAACTCGAGATTACTATATTGATTCTCAGTTGCGAATTTTAGAAATTAATTATTCAAAAATTGGTTTAGAAAAAACCATCGAAAAAATAAATTCTTTAGAGGCTAGAACCAAAACGAACCGTATTAAGTTACACCAAGCATCAGCAGTTTTTTATAGACATGAAGGTGCATTTCAACAGTCTGTGGATGCTTATCAAAGGGCAATAGAACTCAGTCCTAATAATATCGAGTTTTTGATTTCGCAAGCTTATATCCTGTATGAGCTTAAACAATATTCAAAATATGAAGAGAATTTATTGCTTGTACTTAAATTATCTCCCAACAATGTTGATGCACTAAATGCACTTGGCTATTATTATGTAGAGATCTCTCAAAAATTACCACAGGCAACCGTATTGTTAGAAAAAGCGAACAGACTTAAACCTAATTCTTTTTACATTATTGATAGTCTTGGTTGGTTAGCTTATCAAAAAAATGATTTTGACAAGTCTGAGAGGTTATTAGAAAAAGCATTTGACTTGCAACAAGATATTGAAGTTCTGATGCATTTAATGCAAGTTAAAGTTAAGCTTGATCGAAAAGACGAGGCAATAGAGCTAGGTAATAAATTTAAAAATAAATTTAAAAACAATGCACCGCTTAAGAAATTATTAAAAAATATAAAAAACTAAAAATAACTTGATTTGATTTATTATAAATGGATAATACGCACCTGTTCTTGAGGCACTTGTTAATTCAAGTTACTTTTTTAGGTGTTTTCTTAAGATCATGATAATATAGGGCTATCGCCAAGCGGTAAGGCAACGGCTTTTGATGCCGTCATGCGCAGGT
>CAYUHO010000077.1:0-6088 GCA_964444445.1 uncultured Piscirickettsiaceae bacterium
GGCTAGAAGTCCACGCAGAATTTCAATCAGTTGTTAAGTGTCTCCTTAAGGAAATTATAAATTATGCTAAATGCTAGTTATCTGAAAAAAATTACGGAAGATTAAAAATGGCGGTGACGGAGAGATTCGAACTCTCGATAGGGGATAAACCCTATACTCCCTTAGCAGGGGAGCGCCTTCAGCCTCTCGGCCACGTCACCGTATAGATTATCAAAAATTGCGAATGCAATATAAATTTGATGGCGCGTATATTACCGTTATTTAAAGGTTTTGTAAATAGCCAGATTGCGATAATATCAATTAAATAATCAACTCTATCTGCTTACTTATATGGTTTGTTGTTGTTAATACCCGAATTCCCTGCTTAGGAATTCGGGTAATAGAGGAATTCATATCTTATCGGCTGTTTTTTCTTGCTGAGAAAGTTCCTCTCGTTGAATTTGCACTTCTTTTGGTGCATTTATCCCGATCCTAACTTGACCATTCTTAATACTAACAATGGTTACCTCAACATCCTGACCGATTAGGAGTTTTTCTCCCTCTTTTCTTGTTAATACTAACATTTGGTATATATCCTATAATTTAATTATATTCTATTACCAATAGTTTTAAGCGACAAGCAAGCATAAATTAGAGGGTCATTTATAAACTCTATTCCTCCTTAACAGTATAGCTTATTCATCAAGTTCAAACGCACGATGAAGTTCTTGTACGGCTTTCTCTAACTGTTCTTCATTGATGACCACTGAGATTTTAATTTCAGTGGTACCAATCATTTGAATATTAATATCATTTTCAGCTAAAACTTTAAACATATTACTGGCGATACCAGAATGGGATTTCATGCCAATACCCACCATAGAAACCTTCACGATTGAATCATCGCATTGCGTTTCTCTAGCCCCTAGCTTTTCAGCTGTTTGCTTCAGAATTTCTTTTGCCTTAGATAAATCTGCCCTTGAAATGGTGAAAGTAAAATCTGTGGTACCATCATGCCCTTGGTTTTGGATTATCATATCGATTTCAATATTTGCATCTGAAATTGGTCCGATAATTTGAAATGCCACACCCGGTTTATCAGGTACACCAAGAATCATTAATTTTGCTTCATCTCGACTAAAAGCAATTCCTGAGATAAGTGGTTTTTCCATGTTTGATTCCTCAAAATCTTTTTCTGATATTAATAGTGTTCCGCCCCCATCTTGCATCGAGGACAGCACTCGTAATGGTACTTTGTATTTACTGGCAAACTCTACCGAACGACTTTGCAACACTTTCGTTCCTAAGCTTGCCATTTCTAACATTTCATCGTAGGTAATCGCTTCTAAACGCTTGGCTTTTGGCTCGACACGTGGGTCAGTTGTGTAAACACCATCCACATCGGTGTAAATCTGACACTCATCCGCTTCCAGTGCTGCGGCTAAAGCCACTGCGGTCGTATCTGAACCGCCACGCCCTAGGGTCGTGATATCACCTGCTTCAGAAACACCTTGAAAACCAGCAACCACGACCACTTTACCTTCTGCAAGTTTGATTCTTAGCTTGCCGCTATTGATATCTTCAATCCTTGCTTTCGAATGCACATTATTGGTGGTGATAGGAACTTGCCAACCTGTGTAGGAAACCGCATCATGTCCTAAGTTTTGCAATGCCATACTCAATAACGCAATAGTGACCTGTTCACCCGTGGTTAAAAGTACATCCATTTCACGGCTACTTGGATTTTCGGCAACAATATTCGCCATCGTAGTAAGCCGATTGGTCTCACCACTCATCGCTGAAACCGCAACAACCACCTGATGCCCTTCCTTTACAAACTTTGATACTTTATTGGCTACGTTTTGAATTCTTTCAACATTACCAACGGAAGTCCCGCCATATTTTTGAACAATTAATGCCATACCTACTTACTCTCTGCCCAAACTTTAACGGAAGACAAGGCTTCGGTTAATTTACTTGGATCTTTACCGCCGGCTTGTGCCATATCAGGGCGACCGCCACCTTTACCACCAACTTGCTGTGCAACATGATTCACTAACTCACCCGCTTTAAAGGCTTGGGTTAACGACTTTGAAACACCCGCAACTAAACTTACTTTTTCACCATCAACAGCCGCCAACACAATAACTGCGGGATCAAGCTTACTCTTCAACTTATCTAAGGTTTCTCGCAAGGTATTAACGTCAGCGCCTTCAAGTTGTGCGGCTAGAACATTCGCATCACCCACTTTGATTGCAGAATTTGAAATTTCATCTCCTTGCGAAGAAGCCATTTTGGCTTGCAATTGTTTTAGCTGCTTTTCTGTTTCTTTTTGTTCGTTGACAAGTTGTTTAACTTTCGTTTCAACTTGCTTAACATCTGATTTAACGACGCCTGCAATTTCATTGAGTGAATCTTCAAGCTGATAAATCACATCCCAAGCACCTAAGCCAGTGACGGCTTCAATTCGGCGAATCCCTGAAGCGGTACCCGTTTCTGATTGAATTCGGAAAGGCCCAATTTCGCCGGTGTTGTTTACATGGGTTCCACCACAGAGTTCAATCGAAAATTCGCCCATATCAACCACACGAACTAAGTCACCGTACTTCTCACCAAAGAGTGCCATTGCCCCCTTGTTTTTAGCATCTTCAATACCCATTTCTTCGGTTGACACAACAGTATTTTTCATAATATTAAGGTTAACTAGCTTCTCAATTTTAAGGAGTTGTTCTTTTGAAATGGGTTCAAAATGCGCGAAGTCAAAACGTAATCTAGTTGCATTAACTAATGACCCCTTTTGCTGAACATGCGTTCCTAATACCTCTCGTAAAGCAGCATGTAGCAGATGAGTTGCAGAGTGATTCTTTTCAGACGCTCTTCTATCAGCCGTATTGACCTTCGCTTGTAAAATATGCCCGACTTTCATCTCACCCGCAGTCACCCTTCCGATGTGTAAAAAAGTTTTGGCTTGCTTTTGACAATCATCAACATGAAAACTATTCATCCCTTCCGTCAAACTACCGCTATCACCTACTTGTCCACCCGATTCTGCATAGAAAGGGGTTCTACCCAAAATAATGGTCGCTTCCATGCCTTCTGTAACCATTTCTACACTTTCGTTTTCGACAAAGATAGCCATGATTTTTGCTTTCACTTCATCATTATCGTAACCAACAAAAAGGGTTTCATCGGTATAACTGACTGTTTGAGTTTGCCCTGCAAAGTTACTGGCAGACCTAGCTCTTGCTCTTTGCGCTTCCATTTCTTTTTCAAAACCAGCTTCATCAACACTCAAACCACGTTCACGTGCAACATCAGCGGTTAAGTCTAAAGGAAAACCGTAAGTATCGTAAAGTTTGAACGCAGTCGCTCCTGAAATAACCTTATCTGATAAATTCGAAATATCTTCTTCAAGAATCTTCATACCGTTTTCAAGTGTTTCAGCAAAACGTACTTCTTCTTGTTTTAATACTCTAGCAACATTGTCTTTTTCCTCTGTCAACTCTGGGTAATCACCACCCATTTGTTCAACTAACACAGGGACTAACTCGCTAAAGAATAAATCCGACATACCAAGCTTATACCCGTGACGAATTGCACGACGAATAATGCGACGTAACACATAACCTCGCCCTTCATTAGACGGTAAAACCCCATCGACAATAATAAAAGCACAAGAACGAATGTGGTCAGCAATCACTCTCAAAGAATTATTTGATAAGTCCTTTTCACCCGTCAGAACAGAGGTCTTTTTAACGATTGCTTGGAATAGGTCGATATCATAATTATTGTGAACATTTTGTAAGATTGCCGCTAAACGTTCTAGCCCCATCCCTGTATCAACGGATGGTTTTGGTAAAGGCGTTAAGGTGCCGTCCGCAGAACGGTCAAACTGCATGAAGACCAAGTTCCAAATTTCGATATAGCGATCACCATCTTCATCTGGCGAACCAGGCGGTCCACCCGCAATGTTTTCACCGTGATCATAAAAAATTTCTGAACAAGGTCCACAGGGACCTGTATCACCCATTGACCAAAAGTTATCTTTCGCGCCACAACGTGAAAACCTATCTGGACTGATGCCCATTTCATTTAACCAGAAATCTTCAGCTTCTTGATCTTCTTCAAAAACCGTTACCCAAAGTTTTTCGGCAGGCAAGCTTAGCTCTTCCGTCAAAAATGACCAAGCAAACTTAATTGCATCTTCTTTAAAATAATCACCAAAACTAAAGTTACCCAACATTTCAAAAAACGTATGATGACGAGCGGTATAACCTACATTTTCAAGGTCATTATGTTTTCCACCCGCTCGAATACAACGTTGTACACTGGTTGCACGATTATAATCACGATTTTCCTGCCCTAAAAAAACCTCTTTAAAGGGAACCATTCCTGCATTGGTAAACAACAACGTTGGGTCATTTGCAGGTATAACGGGAGCTGAATGTACGGCTTTATGGCCTCGCTTTTCAAAAAAGTTCAAAAATGCTTTTCTGAGTTCTGCACTGGTCATATTTCTTTTCCTATATTTACGCTATTTAAATGCTATTTAAACGCTTTCCAAATTTGTTCTTGACTAAAGCCTCGCGATTGTAAAAATCGCATTTTTTTAGCCTGTTCTTTCGATGAATTAGACTTAAAGTCTTCACCATATTTTTTAGCTAGCACATTTTTTGCTAACTCAATCCATTCTTCTTCGCCTATATCCAAATAGGTCAAAACAAGCTCTTCTGCATCTGTTTTTAACTGCAAAGTTTGCTTTATTTTATAAAAGCCTTGACCTTTTTCAAGTGCATTTCTGATGAATGCCTCGATATAACGTTCATCCGACAAATAACCTTTTTCTTGGCACTTTAAAACAACAAAATCCACCAGGGGGGGTAGATTTTCTAAAGATAAATACGCAAATTTTTGATTAAGTTTTTGGACAAGCTCTTTTGAACCATACTCACGCATCTCCAAAAGATAAACCGCCCGTTCTTCAATAATTTTTAATGCTTTTTTTTCTTCATCATTCATTTCGTCAAGAAATTCAAGCAAGGTTATTTAACATCCTCGGAAGCAGAGGGCAAGTAGATCTCTCTAATTTTAGCTTGCAAAGTTTCATAAATTTCAGGATTTTCCTGCAAGAACTTACGAACATTATCTTTACCCTGTCCGATTTTTTGCCCTTGATAACTATACCAAGAACCTGATTTTTCAATCAAATCTTCTTTCACACCCATATCAATTACCTCACCTTCTCGTGAAATTCCTTGACCGTATAAAATATCAAATACAACTTGTTTAAACGGCGGTGCAACCTTGTTTTTGACAACCTTAACCCTAGTTTCGTTCCCTAAAATCTCATCGCCTTTTTTAATCGCCCCAATACGGCGAATATCCAAACGAACCGATGCATAAAACTTCAATGCATTACCACCCGTTGTGGTTTCAGGATTACCAAACATCACCCCAATTTTCATACGAATTTGATTAATGAAAACAACCAAAGTATTGGTACGTTTAATATTAGCAGTCAACTTACGAAGCGCTTGTGACATTAAACGTGCTTGAAGCCCCATATGAGAATCTCCCATATCACCTTCAATTTCAGCTTTGGGTGTTAAGGCAGCAACCGAATCAATAACGACAATATCAACTGCCCCTGAACGAACCAGTGAATCTGTAATTTCTAACGCCTGTTCACCTGTATCAGGTTGCGAAACAATAAGTTCATCAAGATTAACCCCTAGTTTCTCTGCATAAATAGGGTCAAGCGCATGCTCAGCATCAACAAAAGCCGCCGTCCCACCTGTTTTTTGCATCTCCGCAATGGCATGTAAGGTCAGGGTTGTTTTACCAGATGATTCAGGACCGTAAATCTCAACCACACGACCACGCGGCAAACCGCCTATTCCAAGTGCTACATCCAACCCTAAAGAACCAGTCGAAACAGCTTGAATGTCACTAGAAACCGACTTATCGCCCATACGCATAATTGAACCCTTACCAAATTGCTTTTCAATTTGACCTAAGGCAGCGTCAAGCGCTTTTTTCTTATTCTCATCCATCAAAACATCCCTCTGTTTTCATTCAATATTAATCGGTGAATTATCCCATAAATTTA
>CAYUHO010000078.1:0-6082 GCA_964444445.1 uncultured Piscirickettsiaceae bacterium
CTATTGCAACGAATTGCAGTGAAAATATCGGCATTTTTTACCAGTATAAAATAATTTTAGTTGTTAAGTTCTTCCTTAAGATAATCGGCAATAACTTAAATAACAATACCCAAACTTTAAAATCATACCGACAAAACAACATTCTAGCCCCCCTGGTGATTTTTACCAAACTTTATACTGAATTTACAAAAAAACATAGAAAAACGTTCACTTCGTAACCGTTCATGTAATTTCATGACAGTTTTTGCTATTTATCACCCAAAAAAGTTAGTCTCTAGGTTATAATCAACAAAATATAAAAAATATGAGCACTTCAACATGGCAAGTATCTTAGTTATCAATGGACCAAACCTAAATATGTTAGGTAAACGAGAGCCTGATATCTATGGACATGAAACGCTCGAAAACATCATCTCTGAACTTGAAACGCTTGCAGACGAATATGAAGTACGTTTGTATAACTTTCAAAGCAACGCCGAACATGAAATCGTTGAACGCATTCATGATTCGATGAATGACATTGATTTCATTATCATTAACCCTGCCGCCTTTACACATACAAGCGTTGCTATTCGCGATGCGATTAGTGCTGTTAAAATTCCTTTTATTGAAGTGCATTTATCTAATATTCATAAAAGAGAAAACTTTAGGCAGACCTCTTATTTTTCAGATATCGCAGAAGGTGTTATCGCTGGGCTTGGAACAATCGGTTACCAACTTGCTCTAGCGGCGGCTGTCGATAAAATCAAACAATAGCCAACAGGAATATAAACATGGATATCCGCTCAATTCGTAAACTTATTGAAATTGTAGAACAATCAGATATTGCCGAAATCGAAATTAAAGAAGGTGAAAGTAATATCCGTATTTCTCGTAGCAAGGAACAAGTGATGGTTTCTGCACCAGCAGCGCCAATTGCTGCCGCAGCCATACCTGCTGCACCAGCAGCACCAGTAGCAACCCCTGCTGAAACAACCGCAGCACCATCTCCAGTGGCTGAAGAAATTTCAGGAACACAGGTTACCTCTCCAATGGTAGGTAGTTTCTATTCTTCAAGCTCTCCTGATGCAGATCCTTTCATTAAGGTTGGCGATCAAGTTGCTGTGGGTGATACACTTTGTATTATCGAAGCCATGAAAATAATGAATCCTATTGAAGCAGAAGTCGCTGGAACCATTACCCGAATTCTTGTACAAAATGCTGATCCGGTTGAATTTGGTCAAACCCTGTTCGTAATTGAATAATATTGGAATAGGTGACCTAAATGATTGAAAAAATTCTCATCGCCAACCGTGGCGAAATTGCATTACGAGTATTACGTGCTTGTAAAGAAATGGGCATTAAAACAGTTGCTGTCCACTCCGAAGCTGATGCAAACTTAAAACATGTATTACTCGCTGACGAATCCGTTTGTATCGGCCCAGCTCCTTCTGCACAGAGTTATTTAAGCGTACCAGCCATTATTGCTGCTGCTGAAATTACTGATGCAGAAGCTATTCACCCAGGTTACGGATTCCTATCTGAAAATGCTGATTTTGCTGAGCGTGTAGAAGAAAGCGGTTTTGTTTTCATGGGACCAAAAGCTGAAACCATCCGAATTATGGGTGATAAAGTTCAAGCAATTAAAGCGATGGTTGCATCGGGTGTTCCAACCGTGCCTGGTTCTGGTGACCCGCTTGGTGAGGAGGATGCAAAAAACAAGCAAATTGCCAAAGACATAGGCTACCCAATCATCATCAAAGCATCTGGAGGCGGTGGTGGACGTGGAATGCGCATTGTTCATACCGAATCCAATTTGATCAAATCAATTGCTTTAACAAAATCTGAAGCAGGTAGCTTTTTTGGTAACCCTGAAGTCTATATGGAAAAATTCCTTGAAGATCCTCGACATGTTGAAATTCAAGTATTAGCCGATGGACAAGGAAATGCGATTCACCTTGGTGAACGTGACTGCTCAATGCAACGTCGTCACCAAAAAGTGGTTGAAGAAGCACCTGCACCAGGAGTTACCAAAGAGCAACGTCAACGTATTGGTCAATCTTGCGTTGATGCTTGTATCGAAATTGGATATCGTGGAGCAGGTACATTTGAATTCTTGTATGAAAACGGTGAGTTTTATTTCATTGAAATGAACACGCGCTTACAAGTTGAACACCCTGTAACTGAACAGGTTACAGGTATTGATTTAGTCAAAGCTCAAATTGAAATCGCAATGGGCAAACCGCTTTCCATTAAACAAGAAGATGTTACCCTGACAGGTCATGCAATCGAGTGCCGAATCAACGCGGAAAATCCATCTAAAAACTTCATTCCTTCGCCTGGCGTAATTGAAAGATTACACCTTGCTGGTGGATTAGGCGTAAGATGGGATTCACACATTTACACAGGTTACCCTGTGCCACCCCACTATGATTCAATGATTGGTAAATTAATTTGTTACGGTTCAGATAGAGAAACCGCAATTCGCCGTATGGATGTTGCACTGCAAGAACTTATCATCAAGGGAATTGAAACCAACATAAACCTACAAAAAGAAATCATGAACGATCCTGGTTTCTGTGAGGGTGGGAAAAACATCCATTATTTAGAGCACCGTTTAGAGCATCTTGTTTAAAAGACTATGCCCTGGATTCAAATTAATGCAACCGTGTCGGACTCTCTAGCAGAACCATTAAGCGATGCTTTTATGGAAGCTAATGCAGCTTCCGTTACGTTTTCCGATGCGCTTGATCAACCTATCTATGAACCTGAAATCGGGACAACAGAAGTTTGGCAACAGACAAAGGTAACTGCTTTATATGATGCTGAAGTAGAAACCTCTCCCATTATTGATCAAGTTCTATCGGTTTTACCCTCGCTAAAAATTGAACAATTCAAAATTGAACAATTAGAGGATAAAGACTGGGTTCGTGCTTGGATGGATCAGTTTCAGCCAATGCAATTTGGAGAAAACCTTTGGATTATTCCTAGCTGGATAAATAAAGAAACACTCCCAAATACTGATAATAAAAGAGCAATTAATCTTTTTTTAGACCCAGGAATGGCGTTTGGTACGGGAACTCATCCCACAACCTCTCTTTGCTTAAGCTGGTTAGATCAAAACCCACCCACTAACAAAACCGTGATTGATTATGGCTGTGGTTCTGGCATACTTGCACTTGCAGCCTGTAAACTAGGTTCAAAACAAGTTAAAGGCACCGATATTGACCCGCAGGCAATTACAGCCGGTATAGAAAACAGCCAACGAAACAATGAAAATATTGACTTCAAATTGGTCAAAAACTTTGACTCTCAACCCGTTGACCTACTCATCGCGAACATTCTTTCTGGTCCGTTAAAGGAATTAATGCCTGAATTTTCAAAACTAATTAAAGCAGGTGGATCACTCGTTATTTCTGGTTTGCTTAGCACACAGTCAGAAAATTTAATTAATTTTTATCAGCAAAACAATTTTGTGTTTGTTGAACAAAATGATTTAGACGGTTGGTCACAACTTAGTTTTATTAAAAAATAAGGTAACTACAATGCTAGCAACCCACTCTGGCCAATTTCATGCAGATGAACTTTTTGCAATTTCAATGATTTCATTTATTCAAAAACATGAAATTGTTCGTACACGTGATGAAAATATCATTAACTCAGCAGATCTTGTTTTAGATGTTGGCGCAAAATACGAACCTGAAACTGGCTATTTTGATCACCACCAAAACAGTTTTACACGAGAAAGAGATAACGGTATTCCATATGCAACTGCGGGCATAATTTGGGAGTACTATGGTTCTGAAATATTCAAGGTAAAAGGTTTATCAAGTGATTACGAAATTGATTTTGCAATCAATTGGGTTGACACAAAACTAATACAGGATATTGATGCGGTTGATAATGGACTCTATACAGACAATCCTCGTCCCTCAGTCTCCTTAATCATTGCCATGATGAACGCAAAATCTTCCTCATCGGATGAAGAGAAACAAGCGGCATTTGATAAGGCGCTTTCTTTTACCAAAGAGATTCTTAATAATTTTATTGATCGCGCCATTTCAGAAGCTCAAGTTATTCTTGAACTTGAACAGGCTGCAAACAATATTCAAGATGGAATTCTTATTTTAGAAAAGAACATTCCATTTAAAGATTTTTTACGAACTCAGCCACAAATAAAAAGAGTGGTTTACCCTCGAGAAAATGATAATTATGGTGTTTTCTGTAACGGTCAAGAGAACCACTTACCAAAACAAATAAGGGGATTACAAGCAGAGGAATTAAACAGTGTAACTGGATTTGACGATGCTGTTTTTTGCCACAAATCTGGTTTTATGGCCGTTAGTAAAAGTAAAGAAACATCTATTTTAATTGCACAACTTCAGTAATCCTAATGCCAATTTCGAAAAAAGCACGACACAACGCCAACAATGACTTCATTCTTAAGCGACGATAAACCGACATTGGCCTTGGCGCCTATGGCTGGCGTGACAGACATTGTCTTTCGTGATATTTGTCGTCGTTTAGGAGCAGATTATGCCGTATCAGAAATGGTTGCCTCTAAAAAAGAACTACGAAAATCTGCAAAATCTTCTTCACGTCATGCCAACATAAATGAGACTTCTCCAAGAATTATTCAATTATTAGGAACCAACCCTGAAGAGCTTGCCGATGCCGCAATTTGGCAAGAAAAAAGAGGCGCTGAAGTTATCGACCTGAACCTCTAGGCTGCCCTGCTAAAAAGGTTTGCGACGTAGCCGCGGGTTCAGCTTTAATGGCAAACCCAAGCCTAGTAGCAGAAATTTTTTCTCATTTAGTTTCAACTGTCAAAATTCCTGTCACAGTCAAGATTAGAACCGGGACAGATAGCAATCGTAAAAATGCTCTGGAAATCGCAATGCTCGCTGAAAAACATGGCTTACAAGCTGTTACAATCCACGGGAGAACACGTGCTGATAAATTTAATGGTCAAGCTGAGTATAAAACCATAAAAGAGGTGAAACAACAGGTTTCAATTCCAGTTATCGCAAATGGTGATACTTGCTCTCCACAAGATGCAGAATTTGTATTAAAATATACGCTTGCTAATGGATTAATGATTGGCAGATCTGCGCAAGGCTATCCGTGGATTTTTAGAGAAGTTTCTCACTATTTAAACACAGTCAAACAGCCCGCCAAACCTACTTTGCAAGAGTTTAAATACGTCATTCATCAGCACTTATCAGGCTTATACGAGCTATACGGTGAAGTACAAGGTTACAGGATAGCAAGAAAACACCTTGGCTGGTATAGTCAATACTTGCCAAATGGTTCACAACTGCGCAAAAAATTTAATAAACTAGAAAGCTCGAAACAACAGCTTGATTTAATTGGTCAATATTTTGAACAACACAACCACTAGACAAACAAAAATACAGACAAATTTACTTAGCAGTAAAGTCACTGCGACGTTAGAAGAATACTTTTCAATGCTTGGAGAAGAGGCACCTTCTGATGTTTTTCAAATGGTCATTGGTCAAGTTGAAAAACCAATGGTCGAATTTGTACTCAATAAAACAGACTTCAATCAAACAAAAACGGCAGATATTCTTGGTATCAACCGTAATACGCTACGTAAAAAAATTAAACAATACAAAATTACCAAAATTTAACTAGGAAATAATCACTCAATGAAACCCGTCCGTCGTGCCCTTAATAAGTGTATCTGATAAAGCAGGTATTTTAGAATTTGCAGAACAACTTGTTCGTGCTCATAATGTCGAAATTCTTTCAACAGGAGGAACTTACAAGGTTCTTTCTGATGCTGGGTTAAAAATTACAGAAGTTTCAGAGTACACGAAATTTCCAGAAATGATGGATGGACGCGTTAAAACATTGCACCCTAAAATCCACGGTGGTTTATTGGGGCGACGCGGTCAAGATGATGCGGTCATGGCAGAACACGGGATTAATCCGATAGACATGGTAGTCGTAAATCTGTATCCATTTGAAGCAACCGTTGCTAAAGATGACTGTTCGCTTGAAGATGCAATAGAGAACATTGATATTGGTGGACCGACGATGTTGCGTTCGGCGGCTAAAAACCATAAAGATGTGGCAGTCG
>CAYUHO010000079.1:0-6052 GCA_964444445.1 uncultured Piscirickettsiaceae bacterium
CTAATTATAAATTAAGTTTATGCTAAATAAAATATTTAAGTCATCTTTTTTTTGTATAATGACAACCGTTATTATTTGTAATGATTAAAACTTTAGGAAATAAAAATATGATTTTTTGTAAAAATGAAGACATGCCACTATCAAAATTTGAGACTGAAGTTACACAACTAGAGAAGGGTGTAAAACTTAAGGGTAGTGGAAAATGCAAAAACTGTTGTAAAAATCGAAAAAAACAACTTATAAATATTGAAGATTTATACAGTGAGTTTTTGTCAAACCTATAATCCAATTCTATTGAGAATTCGAGCAAATAAAGTTTAAGGAGCAAAGAAATGACTGTGTTTGAGCAGCAACTCGCTAAAATTCAATCTCAATCTGGGTTTATCGCCGCCCTAGATCAAAGTGGTGGCAGTACACCAAGTGCACTGGAATCCTATGGAATTGAAGCATCAGATTATGTAAATGAACAACAAATGTTTGATATGGTTCATGCCATGCGTTCTCGTATTATCACCAGCCCATCGTTTGATGGTGACAAAATCCTTGGTGCCATTTTGTTTGAAAATACGCTGGATTGCACTATCGAAAACCTGCCCAGTTCGCATTATTTATGGCAACAAAAAAATGTAGTTCCGTTTTTAAAGGTGGATAAAGGAATGGCGCAAAGAGCTGATGGAGTGCAGTTACTAAAGCCTATTCCTGGGCTATTAGGCTTGCTGACTAAGGCAAAAGAGCGTGAGGTATTTGGCACCAAAATGCGTTCGGTTATATGGGAGCCGAATGAGAAGGGTATTCAAACGATTGTTGCCCAGCAATTTGATATTGCAAAGCAAATTATTGCCGCTGGTTTGGTGCCGATTATCGAGCCGGAGGTGAATATCGACAGCCCGCAAAAAGCCGAAGCGGAAACTATTTTAATCTGTGAGATTATGACGCACTTAGACCAACTTAATGACAGCCAAAAGGTGGTGCTGAAACTGACCCTTCCGGAAAAAGCTAACTTATACAGTGAGGCGATTGAGCACCCAAATGTGGTTCGAGTTGTGGCACTTTCAGGGGGGTACCCTTTAGATATTGCCTGCGAGAAACTGGTCGAAAATAATAAGATGGTGGCAAGTTTTTCTCGTGTTGTAACAGACAGGTTATTTGCCGAACAAACTGACGAAGCTTTCAATGCGACACTGATGCAAACCATTGACCGTATCTATCAGGCATCCTTGACTTGATGGTAAATTAAAATTAGGAGCAAATTACATGAAAAAATTCATCTTCACCATTTTTTTATCTCTATTAGAGGGTGAATTTGCAGTGGCTCATTCTGGGCATGATCCAGCCAGTCACATTCATTTGAGCGAATCTGTAAGCGTTGGAATCGGAGCCGTTTTGGCAGTTTTACTTTCTGTTGCTAGCTTTTATTTTTACAAGAAATGTGCAAAGGTCTCGTAAAGGAGAAAAACTTTGATAGATAAAACGATACTAAATAAAATTTTGAATATTTTTGAAAAAATTATGCCTATCAATGAAGTCCAAGCTCACTGCGACATACCCTGCGGTATTTACGACCCTGGTCATGCTTTGGTTGCTTGCATAACAGTGATTCGCATGACGGATTTAATCAATAACCACAAAGACGTCAAGCACTCCGTGTATTGGCACAATGAGGTCAGTCGCTATATTGCTGAAAAAGAACGCCATGCAGCGATTGCCAAGCATGAAATACGAGTTATTTGGGGTGATTTTTTCAAGGCACCGCAGTTTGAGCAGTATCCGGAGTTACATGAATTGACTCACAGCATTATGCTGCTTGGTTCAAAAGCTAGACAAGAGGTCAACAGAGAAGCTGCATTGGAACTATTAGATAAAGTAAATCGCTTTACTGAAATTTTTTGGGAAATAAAAGGGGTTGCCACCAAAAAAGCAGTTTGCCCTTACCC
This sequence comes from uncultured Piscirickettsiaceae bacterium, assembly GCA_964444445.1. GTDB lineage: Bacteria > Pseudomonadota > Gammaproteobacteria > Thiomicrospirales > Thiomicrospiraceae > Hydrogenovibrio. The sequence continues at coordinate 1,935 of CAYUHO010000079.1, forward strand.
TCCAGCGGTCAAGGTGGTTTATCCACAGTTGCAATGATTTACTTATCCAAGGTTAAAGGCCACAGCATGTCTCCGTCCTACATGGACGGAGATTATTTACTGTCAGTAACTAGGAGACTTGTTTCTCTGCAACTAGGGGATGTCATTATTATCAAGCATCCAGTATATGGCGATTTGGTAAAGCAAATTTGTCGTAAAGAGGATAGTGGGTATTTTGTTCAGGGAACAAATGCTTTAAGCACGGGTAGTGATTCTATCGGGTTAATCCTTCCGCAAATGATTGAAGGCAAGGTTGTGTTAAAAATTCGATCATAACTTATTTTAAGACAGTATCTTAAGGAGTGAAAACTATATGAAATATATTGAAGATGCTTGGAAACAAAAAACGAATGATGGCAATGAACTGTTCAATCAGGGTATGCATGATGTTGCTCTAAAAGAATACACAGAAGCCCTTTTTATGGCCGAAGACCTTAATACTAATTATCTAGAGACAATAAATGCCGGTATTCCGTTTATGAGAGTGTTTGCCATTTCATGCAATAATATTGCACACGCCTATGAAGTACAGGGAGAGCTGTTAGAAGCAGAAAAAATGCTAAAAAGATTAATTTATTTCTTTTTAAATTTAACCAGCAATCAAGGGGTTATACCAGCTGAAGTTGATTCAGAGTTAAAGCTTGCATACTTGAATTATGCAGGCTTTGTAAAACTGCATAAAATCAATAAACAGGAGCTGGTAAAAGTGGTTGATATAATAAGAAAGACCCACTTAAACAGTGATGTATTAAAGACTCAAGTGCACCATTAAATATTTTGCTAAGCAGTATCCTAGCTGGTAGTTACATTTTTTTATTTTTTTTAAGGAGAGAGTATGTCGTTAACACGTAGAGATTTTATTAAGGTTTTGGGTGCAGGTTCAGTTGCTGGCTTAATTGGTGGTTGTGGCAATGGTTCGTCGGCTAAGTTAGCATCACAAAATAACAGGTATGAAGTGGCAAAGACAGGTAATGCACGTATTTTACACATTACAGATACTCATGGTAATTTACTGCCTAATTACTTTCGTGAGCCAAATGTAAATCTTGGATTTGGCAAAACTTTTGGTCAATTACCGCATGTTGTTGGTAGCAACTTATTAAAAGAAATTGGTGTAAAGCCAGGTTCACCTGAAGCTTATGCATTTACTTATAATAATTTTGAAGAGCTTGCCGCTAAATATGGCAAAACGGGTGGTTTTGGACAAATTAAAACCGTACTTGATTCACTGCGTGAGAGTGCTGGAGGTATACAGAACACTTTAACAGTTGATGGTGGTGATACTTGGCAAGGTTCAGGAACCTCACTTTGGACTCGTGGTGCAGATATGGTTGAGGCTTGTAATATTCTAGGTGTTGATGTGATGGTTGGCCATTGGGAATTTACCTATAAGGAAGAAGAAACTTTAAAAAATATTGGATTTTTTAAGGGTGATTTCTTAGGACAAAACGTGCGCATCCTTGAGGATGCCTTAATGGGCGATAAATACATGACTATGACCGAAAAGTACGATGGTAATGGCTTATATGATGAAGATAATGCACTGCCTTTTAAGCCATATGTGATTAAAAATGTGGGTGGTCATCGTATTGCAGTAATCGGTCAAGCATTCCCAAGAACGTCAAATGCTAATCCGCAAAAGTATTTCTTCCCTGATTGGTCATTTGGTCTGCGTGAAGCTGAAATGAATGAGCTAGTTGCAGATATTCGTAAAAATGAAAAACCAGATGCAGTGATTTTGGTCTCGCATAATGGTATGGATGTTGATATTAAAATGGCATCACGTGTTGTGGGTATTGATGCTATTTTTGGTGGACATACACATGATGGTATGCCCAAACCGGTAGAGGTTAAAAACCCTGGCGGTATGACTGTAGTTACTAATGCTGGTTGTTCTGGTAAGTATATTGGTGTTATGGATCTTGATATCAAGAATCATAAAGTAGTTGGATACAACTATAAAATGTTACCAATCCTAACTGATTTCATTAAACCAGATGCACAAATGGTGTCTTTTATTAACAAGACGCGTGGTCAAAAATACACTAAAGATATTATTGAGGCACGTAGTAATAAAATGAGTAATAACCCATCACGAGTGGGTAAAACTTATGATCAAATTTTAACTGAGAAGCTGTGTACTACCGAGCAAACTCTGTATCGACGTAGTAACTTTATGGGCACTTGGGATCAAGTGCTGGTTAATTCCCTGCGCGAAGAGCATGATGCAGATTTTGCGATGTCCGCAGGAGTTAGATGGGGTACATCAGTACCAGCTGGACATGATGTAACCATGGAAGATTTGATGACTAATACTTCTATGACTTATGGTGAAACCTATGTGTCTGAAATGAAGGGCTCACAGCTTAAAGAGACACTAGAAGGTATTGCTGAAAATCTATTTGTTCAGGATCCATATTTGCAATCTGGTGGAGATATGGTGCGTATGGGTGGGCTTGATTATACTATCGACCCAGCCAAGGGTTTGGGTGAGAGAATATCAGATATAAAAGATGATGAAGGTACGCCAATTGATCCAAATAAGTCATACAAGGTATCAGGCTGGGCACAAGTTGGCTCTGTTGGTAATGGTAGATTAATGTGGGATGTTGCCGCTGATTACTTACGTAAGCAAAAACATTTAGACTTGAAAAAGGTTAATCATCCAACTATCAAAGGAGTTAAAAACAACCCTGGTATCGAAAACTACGAAGGCGATTTAATCTAGAACTTAAATCTTATCGAGGAATTAGATACAATTAAACCCTGTTATCCGCAGGGTTTTTTATGCATCCACAGTTTTTTTATGAAATTATTTTTAACATTGCCTTTAGCGTCATTACTTTTATTTACTCCATTTGTCCAAGCAGATGTAGTTAAGCCCGCTTTGGTAGAAGTTATATTTTATGCTGATAATTCTCTTAAGCTAGAAATAGACTTGAGTCTTGAGGCAGCAATGTGCGGGATTGGAACTAAATATAAAAGTACATTAGATTCGCCAAACTCCGATTGTTATGACGAGTTGCGAGCTTTAGAGCCTGAAATATTACGCCAAAAATTCCATAAATTTGAACAAGAGTTTAAAGATAGTTTTGAGTTGTTAGTTAAAGTTAATTCACGTAATAACAAAGCTATTGGTTTACAGCTTAACGCTGCCCAGATAGATATTGTTGGTTATAAGCAACGACCCAGAAAAACTATACTAACTTACACCGCTAAATTAAACGAGCGGCCAGAGAATTTTAGTTGGAAGTATCCACAAATATATGGAGATAATGCACTTAGGTTTCAGGTATATAAAAAAGATAGATACAACTGGTCAGATTGGCAATGGTTAAGAAATGGGGCAACAAGTGATTTGATTAAAATTAATGCACCAAAACCTCAGAGCCTTGTTGATAGGGTTAAGCAGTTTATAGTTATTGGTTTTGAACATGTTATCCCTTTAGGATGGGATCATATATTATTTATTATCGGCATGGCTCTATCTTCATTGGTTGTGCGGAATTTAATTATACTTACTGCAATTTTTACTTTGGCACACACTATAACATTAGGATTGGCAACTGCTGAAGTTGTAAGCATTCCAGCCAATATTGTTGAACCTTTAATTGCCTTTTCTATTGCTTATGTTGCCATTGAGAATTTGTATAAAAAGCTTGCAATTAAGCGCAAAAGTATAATTGTATTCTTATTTGGTTTAGTACACGGGCTTGGTTTTGCAAGTATGCTCAAAGAATTTGACATGGCTGAGAATAACTTTTTAACCACACTTATTAGCTTTAATATTGGTGTTGAATTAGCACAAGTGCTGATTGTATTGCTGGTGGTTTTAACCTTATTAGGGTTGCGAGCATTAAAACTCAATTATCGACAATTGGCTATTATTCCAATTTCAGTTACCATTTCAATGTTCGGTCTCTGGTTGGGTATAGAAAGATTAATTAATTAGTGTTCATCTAGCAGACTGTCGGATTAATTTATCAAAAACAAAAAATCATATGCCTAGTAGCAACGCCATGTAACCAGTAACTTAACAGGTGCCAAGTTACTGGAGTTACATAATCTTAGTAGCTAAA
>CAYUHO010000080.1:0-6015 GCA_964444445.1 uncultured Piscirickettsiaceae bacterium
GTTGCCAGAATTTTAATCAGTTGTTAAGTGTCTCCTTAAGGAGACACTTAAGTAAAAAATCCAAATCCTATCTGAGGATTCAGGTAAAAGGTTTGTTATGGGTTTGAAGCGACAAAATAATGATCAGTTTTAACATAGTAGGATAGGAATACATTTCCTAAAAAATCGCTACCTTCTCTGTCGATGATTATTTTTAATTTATCGGTTTCCCAAATGTATGAAGAGTAGGGTATTGAGCCGCCAACGGTTATGATTCTTGTTGGTTTTCCAATTTGTTCAACTAGCTCTAATGCGACTTCTTTTGTTTTGATTCGACTTCTTTTGTTTTTAAATCCTATCGACTGAGGCTTGTAAAGGCGTTTTGCTGATAATAATTTACCAGAACTGGTATATTTGAATTCAATAAAATAAGAGTCTTTTGCTTTATATGAAGGAAAGAACTTATCAAAGGCTCTTTTTTTCTTGGTAGATTGGGCTTGATTAAACCCACCGATATTCCATAGTTGCTCTCTAACTTTATTGACATTTGAATCTAGGATGCTGATGCCAAACAGCGAGGCATTGTTAATTTTTTCAATGTCAGCGAGGGCAGGTACTGGAAGGAATAATAAAGATAATAAAATGGTGGGTATAAATTTAAGCATAACATTCTTTACAAGATTAATCGTCTTACTTAAACTTATCGGCGGAAAAGAAAATTTATTAAGCAATACCTTGTTTTTCTTTCATTTCTTGTTTGGTTTTCATTTCAACCGTCATGTCTGCAGTAGGTCTTGCGTCCATTCTACCAACACCAATTTCATCACCTGAAACCTTACAGTATCCATACTCACCATCTTCGATTAGCTTTAAAGACTTGTCGATTTTAGCAATTAATTTTCTTTCTCTGTCTCGGGTTCTTAATTCAAGCGCAAAATCTTCTTCTTGAGAGGCTCTGTCACTTGGATCAGCAGGAATATTGGAGTCGTTTTTTAAGTGATTCACCGTGTTATTAACTTCATCGATTAATTGATTTTTCCATGCCATTAACTTAGCCTTGAAGTGTGCTAGCATTTCAGGGCTCATGTACTCTTCACCTTTTTTGGGTGAATAATTAGGGTAGTCTTCAATAAAGTCTGTTTTTGTATCCATTCGAGTTTCTTTCAATTAAAAAATAAAATGAAGTTATACCAATATTTAACAAATGAAACAATAGTTTTTATTGATTAAAATAAAAAATCAGGCATAATTTGTCGAAACTTTGAATCTATTTTTTGGTATTAATATTTTGGGGGAGATAAAAAATGGCAAAACCACAAGCTTTACTATTTGATGTAGATGGGACTTTAGCTGATACTGAGAGAGATGGGCACCGCGTCGCTTTCAACATGGCTTTTGAAAAGGAAGGACTGGATTGGAACTGGACTGATTCATTATATGGTGAGCTTCTGGCAGTGACAGGAGGTAAAGAAAGAATTAAATTTTACCTGAAGGACTTTAATACCCATTTTAAGAAACCAGAGGCATTTGATGATTTTGTCAAAAATTTACATGCACTAAAAACTGAATATTATGTACAGTTAATGCAAGAAGGGAAAGTCCCTTTAAGACCTGGTGTTGAGGCTTTAATCAGAGAAGCAAAAGATGCGGGAATGCGTATGGCAGTTGTGACAACCACAACACCTGAAAATGTAACCGCACTGCTTGATAACACATTGGGAAAAGGTTCTGAATCATGGTTTGAAGTTATTGCGGCTGGAGACATTGTGCCAGCAAAAAAACCTGCACCAGATATTTATGACTGGGCTTTAGAGCAAATGAATTTAAAACCAGAAGATACGATTGCTTTTGAAGATTCCATTAACGGAATACGTTCTTCAACGGGCGCAAATATTAAAACCATTGTGACAATTAATGAATACACAAAAGATGATGACTTTACGGATGCTGTCGTTGTGTTAGATAATATGGGTACAGCAGATGCTCCGTTTAATGTATTAAGTGGGCATGTCTATGATCATGAATTTTTGAACCTAGATTTGGTGACTAAAATAGCTGAAAGTTAGTTGTTAATTATTTTATAATAATTATTTTTCAGCATAACTAAGGGCGAATTGAGATAATGAATGAATTGCAAATTGTTTTAATCGTTCTTGCAATTGTAGTTGTTGTCGGATTGTACTTTTTTCAACATAAGAAAGAAAACGGTTCAGAAGATTCAAGTGAGGAAAAATCTCGTTTAGATGCTGATGCTGCGCTAAATGAATTAGGGGACGCGCACGTCCCTGTTTCTGTTCCCGAAATGCTAGAAAAATCCTCTAGTAATACGTCTAACACATCGTTAGAAGCAGAGACTCAATCGACTGAGTCTTTAAACTCCGTGGTGCCTGAAAATCAGTTGGGCTTTTCTTTTGACGATGAACAAACTTATCACAGCTCATCTAGTGAAGCTAATCAAAATGACCCTGTTCATAATGACCCTAACATCAATATTCAACAGGCTTTACTTGATGAAGAAACGATTGAGCAGGTTCAGGTTGAACAAGATTTAGATACAAGATCACAAAAAGAAACCACCGAAAAAAGAAAACCTAAACATGTTGTTCTTGAAGCCGAAGATATTCAGGAAACCCCAAGTTTTGATTCATCATCTGCCTCTGAGCAGGAAAATAAAGCTCCTGGTTTTGGAATTCCAGCAGAAAGTCCTGTTGAAAATTTCAAATCAAAACAAGTAGAAAATATCGAACCTCAAGTATTTGCCCTAATCGTTATGGGCTCGGAAGAGTTTGTCATGACAAGACTGAATCAAACCTTGCACGGTGTCGGCTTGATTTTGTCCAATAGTGGTATCTTTGTCAAAAAAGATACTATGGGTAATGAAATTATTCGAGTAGCAAACCTGTTAGAGCCAGGGACTTTTTCACTAGATCAGCTCGAAGATGAAAATTTAACCTCAGCAGGAGTGGTTTTGATTTTAGAGCTGCCAACCACGGTGAAAGCACCGGCTGTTATGCATGATATGATTTTAATGGCTCGCAAAATTAGCCAAAGATTAAATGGCCGCTTGTATGACATGAATCGTCAACTGATTAAAGAATCAGATCTTCAAAAAATGCGTGATAAAGCAATAGAATACGAAACAACAGCTATATAGTTTATATGTCAGCTGAAAAACAAAACTATTTAAAACTGGTTGAAACCCTTAACCTCCACAGTTATCAATATTATGTTCTCGATAATCCAATCATCAGTGATCATCAATATGATGAACTGTATCAATCCCTACTGAATTTAGAAGTTGATAATCCTGAATGGGTGACTGAGGATTCGCCTTCTCAAAGGGTTGGAGATAAACCTTTAACCGAGTTTAAATCCATTACGCATGCCGTAGCAATGTATTCATTAAACAATGCTTTTAGTGATGCTGATCTTGTTGATTTTTTAAATCGTATTGAAAAAGATACAGCAAAGCAACGTTTATTGGCGCTATCTGCTGAACCTAAAATGGATGGTTTGGCAATTAATATTCGCTATGAAAACGGCATTTTTGTTCAGGCAACAACCCGTGGTGATGGTAAGGTTGGTGAAGATGTCACTGAGAATATAAAAACAATTCGCTCTGTTCCTTTAAGATTACAAGGGAAGGCTTACCCTCGTGTATTAGAGGTTAGGGGGGAGGTTTTTATGTCTAAAAAATCGTTTGATAAACTCAATTCAGTTAAGATTCAAAATAATGAAAAGCCTTTTGCAAATCCAAGAAATGCCGCCGCTGGAACCTTAAGACAATTAGATTCTAAAATTGTGAGTCAACGAAACTTAAGTCTCTACCTATATGGCTGGGGTGAAATTTCAGATGACTGGCAACAGCCTAACCAATATTCTGAAGTAATGGCTTGTTTCGAAACTTGGGGTCTTCCTTTAAACCCAGATTCTAAAATAGTAACTGGAGTTGATGGAATATTAGATTACTATCAAATTTTGTCAGAAAAACGCTCACAGTTAGCTTATGAAATTGATGGTATTGTTTATAAGTTAAACAATTTAGCATTACAAAAAACACTTGGATTTACCGCAAAGTTTCCAAGATGGGCAATTGCACGAAAATTTCCCGCTGAAGAAGTTTGGACTGATTTGTTAGCAATTGATGTTCAAGTCGGGAGAACAGGCGCGATTACACCAGTGGCTCGACTAAAGCCTGTTTTGGTTGGCGGTGTGATAGTTTCCAATGCGACCTTGCATAATTTAGACGAAATTCAACGTAAAGACGTCAGAATAGGCGATAAGGTTATCGTTAGGCGAGCAGGCGATGTTATTCCTGAAGTGGTTGAACCTATATTGAATTTACGTCCAGATAATACCAAATTGTTTGTAATGCCAACCCATTGTCCTGAATGTGATTCAGAAATCATTAAAGAGCAGGGTAAGGCTGTTTATCGTTGCATTGGTGGATTGTTTTGTCCTGCCCAACGAAAACGTGCGCTACAACATTTTGTTTCACGCAAGGCGCTAGATATTGTCGGCCTGGGTAATAAATTAATTGATCAGTTAGTTGATGAAAACCTAGTCAATCATCCTGATGATTTTTTTAAACTCACCGTTGAACAATTAACAAAACTTGAAAGAATGGCTGATAAATCTGCCAATAAGATCATCACTTCGATTGATAATTCAAAAGAAACAACCTTTGCTCGCTTTATTTATAGCCTTGGTATCCCGGAAGTTGGGGAGGTGACGGCAGCTAATCTAGCACAATATTTCAAGGAGCTTGAAAAGTTAAAAAATGCTGCCATTGAACAGCTAATTGATGTTGATGATGTGGGTGAAATTGTTGCAGAAAATGTAAGCCATTTTTTCCAACAAACTCATAATTTAGAAGTGATTAACTCATTACAAGCACAAGGGGTTTGCTGGCAAATGCCCGAAAATAGGGTCATTGAGCCAGATTCGATTTTTACGAATAAAGTGCTGGTGATAACGGGTACCTTGGCATCAATGAGCAGATCTGAAGCACAGAAGATTTTGGAGGGGCTTGGGGCAAAAGTAACTGGCAGTGTTTCTAGCAAAACGGATTTTTTAATAGCTGGAGAAAAGGCAGGTTCTAAAAAAACAAAAGCTGAGCAACTTGCGATTACAATACTTGAAGAAGATGATTGGCTTAATATGATGGAGAATAAATCTCATGGTTAGACCTCGTAATGTCGGAAGATATCAGCCTGAAAAGGAAGTGCCAGATTGGGAGCAAGAAGAGTTTGGAAGCCGTACAGAAATCAAAAAAGCAGCGGATGCGGTAAAAGACATGGGTGTTCAAATTGCAGAATTAACTGAAAAAGAAATCCATAGTTTTAATTTACCCGATGAACTTTTGGAAGCAATTTTATTGTTAAAAAAAATGAATAAAGGTCCCGCCTTAAAACGCCAGAAGGCTTTTATTGGAAAATATTTGCGAAAAAATGAGCCCTTAATTAAACAAATTAAAGAACGTTTTTTGGAGATTGAAAACAAAGAACAACAACGTAATGCTTATTTTCAACGTTTAGAAGTTTGGCGCGATCGACTGGTTGAAGAAGGTGATGATGCCCTGTCTGAGTTTTTAACAGACTACCCTCAAGCAGATAGAACTTTTATTAGGCAGTTGATTCGCAATGCAATTAAGGAAGCAAAACAAAACGATACGGATGTTCAGCTTGTAAAGTCTTCAAAAGCCTTATTTAAATATTTACGTGGGCTCGAGTGGTAAACTGGCCGTCTTGGTTTTATTGCCAATAAATTCAAAAACAAACAAGCCTGTAAGTACTAAAAATATCCCAAATGTAATTGTTGGGGTCAAGGGTTCATTATTTAAGTAATAACCTAAAAATACGGCAATAATTGGTGTTATTAAGGAGACACTTAAGGTTATTAAACCAATTCTAACTGCGTCAATTCTGACCAAAACATAATAGAACAAAATATAGCCTAATACTGAACCTATCACGCCTAGGTAGATAATTGAAGTGAGTGCTTTTGTATCCATTTCAGGCCACTGTAGAATAAAGC
>CAYUHO010000081.1:0-6000 GCA_964444445.1 uncultured Piscirickettsiaceae bacterium
AACTAAAGACAATATTAATGAATCAGAAGTAAGAGAGTATTTTGATAAAAATAAATTGTTGTTTTCAGAGAGAAAAGTCTTTACCTATTCTCAGTTGTTAATGCCTGTTGTCGCTGAAAAACAAGAAGCGATGATAAAAAAAGTACAAGAGTTAAATGACTGGAATGCTTTTGTAGATTATTTAAAAAGTGAAGAACAAAAGTATAAAATAGTGTATGAAACGAAAGCGACAGAGAAATTATCAAAACCACTTATTAAGCCTTTATATTCAATAAAACCAGGAGATGTAGGGTTCTTGAAATTGTCAGATGGATTGTTAGTTGTTAAATTAAATGCAGTTGTTGATCAAGCCATTGACTTCAAACAAGCTAAGCCAGTTATTGAAAGAGCGTTGGCTGTAAACTATAGAAAGAAATCATCAATGGACTTAGTTAAAAGTTTGAGAGAGCAAGCTAAGGTTGAGTTTGTTGGCGATTTTAAGCCAGTTGAAGATAAAAAACCTGTCGAAGATGAAAAAGTTATAGCTAAATAATTTTTGTAAAGTCTATAAAAATTAAATGCTTTAAAAGGAAATAACGGTTGAAAATTTTTAAGGATAAGTTGCGTTATTTGGTGGGTGTAGTACTTGCTATTACTATATTTGTACCCTTAACGGTTTATGCAGATTCTGAATTCGTTCCTTATGTGTCGCTATCTAGAATGATGGATAGTAATATTTATCGCTTAGATGACGACTTTGATGAAACAGCATCCTCAACAATAGTTTCTCGTGATGATGTGGTCTTAATCGGAGCAGCTGGCTTAAATTTCGATTTATCTGTTAGTCGCCAGAAGTTTAGTTTAAATGGTCGTGTGTCAAAAAACCAATATGAAAACAATGATCAATTGAACAATATTGGGAAATCTTTAAGTGCGAAATGGGATTGGGTCATAGGGAATCATTTTAAAGGGGTTCTTTCTACTGATAGAAATATTGCTTTATCAGGATTTGAAAATACCACGAATACTGAAAAAAGTGAGAGAACAACTAGAAAATCAAGGTTTTCTGCAGATTGGCATTATCATCCATCATGGAAAGCAGGCGTTTCTGTTCAGGTGTATGATTCTTTTTATGACACTCAGTCTAGAAAAATTTCAGACTTAGAGCGTATAACAAAATCTATTAACTGGTTTTATTTGCCCTCTACTCGAAGCCGTGTTGGTGTAAAGCTTAGTTCGGCTCTTGGACGTTACCCTAATCGACAGGTAACAACGTTTAGTACGGTTGATGATGAATATGAACAAAATTCAGCTTCAGTGGTGGTTAACTGGAAGTTTAGTGCAAAGAGTAGTTTTGATGCAACTGTCGGTCTAGTTTCTAGAGAGCATCCTAATGTTAAGCAACGAAATTTTGACGGTTTTAATGCAGATGTTGGTTTTGACTGGAGTTTGGCTGAAAGATGGCTGCTATCTTTGGGGGCTTATAAAAAAATTGTCTCTAGTGAAGATTTTTTTGCTAACTATACCGAAAATACAGGTTATACTCTTTCCTCTGTATGGGTTTGGTCAGAAAAGATTAGATATACGCTTTCACACAGTTCTGAAACTAGGGATTATCTAGGGAAAACTAATTTTATTCCTGGCGTTGGAAGTGATTTAAAGGATAGGTATGTTACCTATTCATTAGGGGCACGTTACCAGCCCTTTAAAAACATTGATTTAGGGCTTGATTATAGTTTAAATAATCGTTATTCTAATCAAACGCTACGTGATTATGGCTCAGAAACGATTAATTTGAGTCTAACTGTTAATTTTTAATTTAATTAAAGAAGTTTAAATATGAAAAAACTGCTATTTATTGTGTCCTTTATGATCTCCAGCATTACTTTTGCTGTTGATAATGTCATTGATAAGGGTGATATCCTGAGGGTATCTGTCTATGGTAACCCTGATTTAACGACAGAAACTAAAGTGTCAGAAGAAGGGGTTGTTAGTTTTCCTTTAATCGGTGGTGTTCGAGTAGCAGGTTTATCTGTTATGGATACTGAACAGAAGATATCTCAGCGCTTAGTTGGAGATGGTTTCTTGAAACATGCTCAGGTTAATATAATTGTTATTCAGTCGACTGGGCAGCAAGTTTCGGTATTAGGTCAGGTGGCTAAGCCAGGTAAGTATTCAATTGAGTCAGGTGCAAAAAATTTATTTGATTTTGTCGCTATTTCTGGTGGTGTATCTGCAAGCGGTTCTGATGTTATAACGGTTATTAGAATGAGTGAAAAACCACCTCAGAGAGTAACCGTAAACGTAAAAGAGTTGTTCTTACATTTAGGAGCCGATCAAATAAATAATGCTAATCTGGAGATGCACTCAGGTGATATTATTTATGTACCAGAAGCACCTGTTTTTTATGTCTATGGTGAAGCTAATAGACCTGGAGTTTATAGATTCAAGCAAGGCATGACAGTCGCACAAGCAATCTCAACTGCTGGTGGGGTTTCAGGAAGAGGGACAGATAGCGGTTTAGTCGTTAAGCGTAGAGATAAAAAAGGGGATATTGCAGAGCATGAAGTAACACTGTCAACAGCAATTTCTGCCAATGATGTCATTGTAATAGAAGAAAGTTTATTTTAAGGGATGGTTTAGTATGAATTTTTATCAGTTTTTAACGATTTTAAATGCCCGAAAAAAAATTGCAATCTTTGCTTTTTTAGTAACTGTTACAACGACTGTTGTTGTGAGTTTAATCTTACCTAAAACATATGAGTCTTATACGTCTCTGGTTGTAAACTACACTGGAACGGATCCTGTTACAGGAATGGTGACCATGATGGCTCCAAGTTACATGGCAACACAGGTTGATGTTATTAATAGCCGAAATGTAGCTCTTAAGGTGGTAGATGAGCTTAATCTACATATTAACCCAGCTTATTTAGAGTTGTACTCTGAAGCAACAGAAGGGCAAGGCGATATTCGTAACTGGATAGCGGGCTTAATACAAAGGTCTTTAAATGTAATACCATCTCTTCAGGGCGGAATCATTACAATAGGTTATGAAGCAAATGATCCAAGTTTTGCCGCCTTGATGGCAAATACGTTTGCAAATTCCTATATCGATACAAATTTAGAGCTTAAAATTGCTCCTTCAGTTAGAACTGCCGACTGGTTTAGGAAAAGAGTTGAAAGTGTCCGTAATGATTTAATGGAAGCTCAAAATAAATTATCTATTTATCAAGCAGAAAAAGGGATTATTTCGGCAGATAAAAGATTGGATGTTGAAAATACTAGATTGTCTCAAATGTCACAAAGGTTGGTGCAATTGCAGTCAGAGCTTTTAAGCCTAGAATCAAAAAGAAATCAAGTAAATTTTGATGATTTGGAAGGTTCAAATAATGAATCTATATCTGACCCTATTCTTCAGCAACTTAAATCTAGCCTTGTAAGGTCTGAAGTAAAAAGAAATGAGATGAAGCAGAGAGTAAGCAAAAACCACCCAGACTACTTGGCTGTAAACTCGGAAGTTGCAAGTATCAAAAGAAAGTTAAAGAAGCAGTTGAAACTAGCCGTAACTCGTATGGATACCAAAATATCTGTTACTAAAAAGGATATAGAAAAAACTAAGCTGTCAATTGACCTACAAAAAGCGACACTCTTACAAATCAATAAAGATAGGAATGTTTTTGATGTTTTAACGAGAGATGTTGAGGATACAAAGCAAATTTTGAGCCTAACAAATCAAAGGTTAAGTCAGATTGAGTTAGCAGGAGCTTCTAAGGAAGGTAATGTTTCCGTATTAACACCCGCAGTCGCACCATTAGAGCCTAGTAAGCCAAAAATTATCATAAATACAATTTTATCAGTGATACTTGGTGGGATTATCGCTATTGGGTTGGCCTTGTTACTTGAGTTAACCAATAGAAAAGTTAGAACTACAAACGATATTTTAACAGGTACAGATTTACCTGTTTTAGGTGAGATTAAATACAGTAAGGTTTGAATTGGATAAATTGTCCTTCAGCTATTTAAAAATAAGTTAAATTGGGGTTTTTTGTGGAAAAAGAATATACAGAATCACGTACTATCGGTAAATTGTTGCTTGAAGCTGGCAAGTTAAAGGCAACAGATGCAGATAAAATATTAAAAGTTCAACGAGAATTTGATCTGCGTTTTGGTGACGCTGCAATTAAATTAGGATTGGTTTCAGAAGAAGATATTTTACAGGTAGTGTCCCAGCAGTTTGAATATAGTTGTTTGCGTATAGGTGACGAATCAGTAAGTTCAACTATCATTACAGCCTTTAGCTCATCTGGCAAGAATGTAGAAGCACTTAGAGGTTTACGTAGTCAGTTGTCATTACGTTGGTTTACAGAAAAAAGTTCATTAGTAGTTACTTCACCCAGAAAAAATTCTGGAACTAGTTATATCTCTGCTAATCTTGCGGTTATGTTTTCGCAACTTGGTCAAAAAACATTATTGATTGATGCAAATATGCATAATCCTTCCCAACAGAATAATTTTAAATTGACACATAAACAAGGTTTGTCCGATGTTCTTGCAAAAAGAGCATCTGTTGTTGATGTAGCAAACAAAATAAGCGGTTTAGAAAATTTATCTGTATTGAGTAGTGGAACATGCCCCCCAAATCCACTAGAGCTATTAGGGCATGGTAGGTTCGAAAAGTTAAAAACCGAACTTTACAAACACTACGAAGTTGTTATTATTGACACACCGCCAATGCTTGAGTATTGTGATGCTCAGTCAATAATATCTGTTTCTGGTGGGGCTTTAATTGTTGCAAATAGGAATGAAACCTCAGTAGCAGATATTAACGAAGTTAAACAACAAATTATTCTAACAGGCTCTGAGCCTGTAGGCGTTGTTATAAACGATTCTAAATAAAATAAAGATTAAATTAATATGAATAATTCTACACTTATGAAGAACAATTTTCTTTTATCATGGGGCTTGGTGATTGTTGGTTTTATTGTTTTATATTATCCAACATATAGTTCGTTGGCAACGGGAATATGGGCGACAGAAGAGCAAGGTCACGGTCCTTTAATACTAATGATTTCGGCTTTTTTGTTTTGGCAAAAAAAGGAAGCATTGTTTGATAAAAATCTTAATGGCTCAACCCGTTTTTTTGGTGGTTTTTTCCTTCTAATCGGTATGTTGTTCTATATTGTAGGGCGATCTCAGGATATTCTTATTCTTGAAGTTAGCTCGCAAATTTTTGTATTAATGGCATTTATTACAATGTTATCTGGTTTTTCGGCATTAAAAAAGCTATGGTTCCCCCTTTTCTTTTTAATTTTTATGCTCCCTTTACCAGGGTCGATTGTGGATGCCATAACCTTACCAATGAAAATTGCAGTATCAAATGTAGTTGAGATGATTCTCTATCAATTTGATTATCCAATTGCAAGAAATGGTGTAATTCTTCAAATTGGTTATTACAAACTTCTAGTTGCGGATGCATGTGCAGGTTTACATACAGTATTTACCTTAGAAGCGATGGGCTTGCTTTACCTTCATTTAATAAAACGTGACTCGTTTATTCGTAATGTGTCTTTAGCTGTATTGATTATACCAATTTCATTTTTTGCTAATTCAGTCAGGGTTATTATTTTAGTTCTTGTAACCTACTACTACGGTGATGAAGTAGGACAAGGTTTTATTCATGGTTTTGCAGGTTTCGTTTTATTTGGAACGGCACTGGTTATTATCATTGGCGTAGATTCGACTATTCATTGGGCTGAAAAACGTTTTTCAACTAATAACAAAGGAGCAGAAAGTGATAAAACTAATTAAACCAACACTCTTGTTCATTAGTTTAATGGTCGCGCTGTTCTTAGGTAACTATTTAAAACCATCTTTAAAAAGTATCTCAGTTGAAGACATGCCAAACTTTTCTAAAATAGTACCTGAATCATTTGGTGAATGGGTTGAAGTAAAAGACCTTCCTATGGTTATAGCTGATCCAGAAATGGAAAAAACAATAGATAAAATCTATAACCAAACTCT
>CAYUHO010000082.1:0-5986 GCA_964444445.1 uncultured Piscirickettsiaceae bacterium
TTTTGTTTTACCTTTTCGTCTTCTGCCATGACCATGACTTGGTCGAAGAAGTTATCAACGGGTTGACGCACTTCTGCTAACAAGCTCATTGCTTGAGTGTAGTCCCTTGCATTCGTTAACTCGGTAACTTGACCTGCAAGTTTGTTAATGGTTTGGTAAAGTGATTGCTCGGCTTCTTCGGTTAGCAAACTCTCGTTAATCTCGGTTGCGATATCGGTTTTAACTTTCTTTAGGATATTGGCTATTCGTTTGTTAGCAGCACTTAGGCTTTCTGCTGATTCCATTGCGGAAAATTGTTTGACTGCTTCGATTCGTTTGTCAAAGTCTAACGGATAAGATGAACCACACACACGAACTGCTTCAAATTGCTCAGCACTAATACCTTTGTCGGCGTAATATGATTTCAAACGACTGATGATAAATCCGTAAACTGCTTCGATTAATTCATCTGTTGTTTCAACTTCTGGATGTAGTGCTAGGCTGGTTTTGACCAATTCTTTTAAATCAATATCGAGTTCTTTTTCGATGATGATTCTAACCAAACCTAAGGCTGAACGACGCAAGGCAAACGGGTCTTTGTCGCCCGTTGGCACTTGTCCTAATCCGAAAATACCCGTGATGGTATCAAGCTTATCAGCAATTGCTAGGCTTTGTGAGACGGTTGATTCTGGCAAACTATCTCCGGCAAAGGTTGGTTTATATTGTTGCCCGATTGCTTCAACAACTAAACCATTTTCACCTTGTGCTTCGGCATAATAAGCGCCCATCACACCTTGTAAACTGGTGAACTCACCAACCATTTCAGACGTTAAATCACATTTGGCTAGTCGTGCGGCTCTTGCTAACAAGCTTGCATCGCCTCCTAACGGTTCACCAATTGAAACAGACAGTTTCTCTAGCCTTTCGACCTTATCATAAACCGTACCCAATTTTTGTTGGAAGACGACTTTTTCTAGTCTTGGCAAAAAGCTTTCTAAACCTGCTTTCAAGTCTTGTTCCCAAAAGAATTTTGCATCGGCTAGTCTTGGACGAATCACGCGTTCATTGCCGTATTTAACCGACTCTGGTTTTGAGCTTTGAATGTTTGATATGGTAATGAATTTTGCCATTAATTTTCCGTCTGAATCAAGCATATGAAAATATTTTTGATGACTCTTCATGGCTGAAATCAACGCTTCTGATGGTACGGACAAAAACGCTTCATCAAAGTCACCAATAACCGCTTGTGGCCATTCATTTAAGGCGGTGACTTCTTCAAGTAAACTTTCGTCTATTACTGCCATTCCACCATTTTCTTTGGCAATCGTTTCAACTTGCTGACGAATTAAGTCACTTCGTTTTGCAAAATCTGCAACAACATAACCCTTTATCTCTAACGAGCCAAGGTAATCCGCTGGCGTTTGAATTTCCAATGTTTTAGGGGCGTGAAAACGATGCCCTCGCGTTGTATTAGAAGCATCATGCCCAAGAATCGTTGCTGGCACTATTTGCTCATCTAATAACATAAGTACCCAGTGCACAGGACGGACAAATTCAACAGTTGAACTTCCCCAACGCATTCTTTTAGGGACAGGTAACTTAGCGAGTGATTGACTGACAATATTTGGTAACAATTCACTTGTTTTTTGTCCTTTCAACGCTTGGTAATAAACCATCCAAGTACCTTTTGGGGTTTCAATTTCAGACAGTTCAGAAACCTCAATCCCGCAACCACGAGCAAAGCCTTGAATGGCTTTACTTGGATTACCTTCTGCATCAAAGGCAGCTTTTTTAGCTGGACCTTTTTTCTCAACGGTTTTATCTTCTTGACAAGATTGCAAAGCCGAAACTTTTACCGCTAACCTTCTTGGAGAAGCATAAACAACCACTTCACCAAAGCTTAATTCTGCTTCTTTTAAGCCTGCTTCTATCCCTGATGCAAAACTTTCTGATAATTTTTTTAAGGCAATTGGTGGCAGTTCTTCTGTCCCGATTTCGACTAAAAATTCATTGGTTTGAATAGTTGAAGACATCTTATTTACCCTCCTGTTTTACAAGGGGAAAACCGAGTGCTTCCCGACCTTCATAATAGGATTCTGCGATTTGTTTTGCCATGGTTCTAACTCTTCCGATAAATCTTGCTCTTTCTGTCACACTGATTGCGTGTCGTGCATCTAGCATATTAAAAGCATGTGAGGCTTTTAAAACCTGCTCATAAGCTGGCAGAGGTAATTTTTGCTCAACTAACGTTGCAAAGGCATTTTCACAGTCTTCAAAACTGCGGAACAGCACGTCTGTATCTGCGTATTCAAAATTATAGGTAGACATTTCCACTTCGTTTTGATGAAAAATATCACCGTAGGTTACTGCACCATCTGGTCCATTCACCCACACCAAGTCATATACTGAATCGACCCCTTGCAAATACATCGCAATACGCTCTAAACCATAGGTAATTTCACCCGTCACAGGTTTACACTCAAGCCCGCCGACTTGTTGAAAATAGGTAAACTGGGTGACTTCCATCCCGTTCATCCAAACTTCCCAACCTAATCCCCATGCACCCAATGTTGGTGATTCCCAGTTGTCTTCTACAAAACGCAAATCATGCTCAAGCGGATCAACGCCCATTGCTTTTAGTGAGTCTAAATATAGGTCTTGAATATTGTCAGGAGACGGTTTTAACATCACTTGAAATTGATAATAATGTTGCAGACGGTTTGGGTTTTCGCCATAACGCCCGTCAGTGGGACGACGGCAAGGTTGTGCATAAGCCGCACGCCAAGGTTCTGGCCCAACTGCTTTTAAAAAAGTGGCTGGGTGAAAGGTTCCCGCGCCCATTTCATTATCATAAGGTTGCATCACGACACAACCCTGCTCTGCCCAGTAGGCTTGTAGTGTTTGAATAAGCCCTTGAAAGGTGGTAATATCCGTTGCCGAATTAACTGACATATTATTTTTCTCATCTAAATTTTTTATCGAGAAATTATAACCGAAAAAGATTCTAAAAATATGACTATGAAACCCCTGTCTTTACTCATTCTCTGCCTAGTTTCAACTCAGATTTTTGCAAACCCTAAAAGCAAAACTTACGAGGACTTTCGTATGTCGTTATATGAAAATGCAATGGGTAGCATCAGCGAGTTTGAACTATTTACTAAGCAAGCCAGTAAATCTGCTTTTATGGGTCTAGCTTGTACCGACATGACACCTTTTCCAACCTTTCAAATCATACTACAAGGAAATGATGTTATTTCAACCTTATCGAAAAGTTACCTAGAGGTGAACTATCGCATCTTGGTTAAAGAAAAAGAAATCAGCAATCCTGTCCCCCTAACCGCTTCATTAAAAGTAACCTATAAAAACGGGCAGTTTTCTAATAAAATCAGAATGGAAGTCAGTACTGGTCAGCTTAAAAGTTTGACTCAAATGCAAAATCATTATCAAAAGTTGGTTTCGACCCTTAAAATGGGAACGGAAATTAAAATAAGTTTGCAGTCTCAGGAATTAGATGAAAATCACTATACTTTCTCGTTAAAAGGCTTGGATAAACTTATCAGCCCTCACCAACTACTTTGCAAATAAAGCCTACTTTATTGTTATAATCATTCTATGATTTTTAATGAAGCGAAAGTGATTAACCCACTGTTAAAAGTATCCCTGTACTTTTTGGCTGCACTTATACTCATCAGCCTAGTCATGGCATCCACCTCCGCAAACCTACCGTCTGAACACAATCGCCTACAACTACCTGAATTAGAAAAAACGCTGACGGATAAAAAACCAGTCAATCGAAATGCACATAACTGGCAAGTCCACAATGCCAAAATCAAAAAAAATGGCTCTCTTTCACAGGCGCTTGATCGTATCGGAATCCCAAAAATTACGGCTTATAAAATTCAAAAAACCAAAAATAGCCGTTCTCTTACCAACTTAAAAGTTGGAGATGAGTTAAAAATTTGGGTTGATGATCAAAACCAACTACAAAAAATATTTTATCCAAAAAGTGAAACACAGCACTTTGAACTAACCCGTGATCAAAATAAATTTATTATTAAAACCATCAATAAAAAAATTGAAAAAATCATTATTTCAACCAGTGGCGTTATTCAGGATTCTTTGTATTTAAGTGGAACAGAAGCTGGATTAAGTGCAAAAACAATCATGTCTCTTTCAGATATCTTTAGTTGGGAAATTGATTTTATTCGCCAGTTAAGAAGAGGAGATCCCTTTAAAATTATTTATGAAAAAAAATATATTGACGGCGTTTATATCGGCGATGGCGATATCCTTGCAGCAGAAATAACCACAAATCGTAACCAAATACACAATGCGTTTTTATTAAAAGATAAAAATGGACAAAAAATAGGTTATTACGATGCAAAAAAACGTAACCTTCGAAAAGCTTTTTTAAGAAATCCTGTTGATTATGTAAGGATAACCTCTAAATTTAATCCTAGACGCTTTCACCCTGTGTTAAAAAAATGGAAATCGCATAGAGGGGTTGATTACGGAGGGCCTGTTGGTACACCGATCAGAGCAACAGGTGATGGAAGGATTACTAGACGAAACAGGAGTTCAACCTACGGCAAGGTAATCTACATTCAGCATGCTCGAAAATATTTAACCGTCTATGCACACCTATCAAGGTTTGGAAAATACAAAAGAGGCCAGTACGTAAAGCAAGGACAGGTAATCGGTTATTTAGGTGCAACAGGAAGAGTCACAGGTCCACACTTGCATTATGAATTCCGTAAAAATGGTGTTCATAAAGATCCTTTAAGAATGAAATTTCCAAATGCCGGCTCTGTACCAAGAAAATACAGAAAACAATTTGTGCAATATGCCAAACTTATGCAATCTCAGTTTGAACGCAACTCAACCAGTGTCCAACTCGCAGGGAAATTTGAATAATGCAAACAGAATACTATATCGGCATCATGTCAGGCACTAGCTTAGATGGGATTGATATCTGTATTGTTCAAAAAGAAAACCAAACAAATAATGGAAAGGAAAAAAACTACTTTTCACTCGTTGAATTTCTTTGTGTTGCTTACCCTAGTGAAATTAAAGAAGACCTAAACCAGTTCAATCTTTCACAGGAAGCTAACCTTTCCAAGCTTGCTTACCTTGAAAAACGACTAGCGGAATTGTATAGCCAAGCAGTCAAACAAATTCTTGAAAAAGCAAAGATGCAAGCAAATCAAATCACCGCTATCGGATGTCATGGGCAGACAATTTTCCATCAACCAACGCGCTTTAGTATCCAACTAGGTCACCCTGCCTTTATCGCCAAACATACCGGCATCACGACCGTTGCAGATTTTAGAATTGATGACATGGCAAACAACGGACAAGGCGCGCCCATTGCGCCAGCATTTCATCAGTTTATGTTTGCTGACAAACCTGCTATGGCAATCGTCAACATCGGCGGAATTGCCAATATTAGTATCATTAATACTGAGAATATAATCGGATTTGATACTGGGCCGGGCAATGGGTTAATGGATGAAATCTGTCAACAACATTTAAATCAGGGCTTTGATAAAAATGGAGAGATTGCTCAAAAGACCCCTGTCAATCAACCGCTTTTAAACAAACTACTGCAAGACGATTACTTTACAACACCCGCCCCAAAAAGCACGGGCAGAGACTATTTCAACCTAGACTGGTTTAAACCAAAGTTAACGGGAAACGAAAGTATAACCGAACAGGTTTCAACCCTTAATCAGTTAACGGCAACCAGCATTGCAGAAGCCATTAATCAACACAAGGTTTCAGAAGTATTGATATGTGGTGGAGGGGCTGAAAACACAACCCTTTTAGCAAGAATAGCGGAACAAACCAAGGTGCCAGTTGCAACAACTAAAAAATACGATATCAACCCTCACTCACTTGAATCCTTTATGTGTGCATGGCTCGCTGAACAAAGACTATCCAAAAAACCAATTAAATTACACAAAATAACCGGTGCAAAAAAAGATTCCATACTGGGCGGAATCTGGGA
>CAYUHO010000083.1:0-1496 GCA_964444445.1 uncultured Piscirickettsiaceae bacterium
GGTTAAAAGGATTGTATTACCATTTTAAACAACGGTAAATTGTCCCATCATACCTGCATCTTCATGTTCTAAATAATGACAATGGAACATGTAGGGTGAGTATTCATCGGTGTAGTCGGTCATTTTTACCAGTAATCTTACTCTTTCTTTGGATTCAATAAAGACAGTATCTTTGTAACCTTTTTCATTCTCGGCAACATTCGTGACATTGCCCTTTAGTTCTCTGTCTAGGATCGTAAAGTGAGTGGCGTGTAAGTGAAAGTTGTGTGCCATACCTGTTGAATTATAAACCTCCCAAATCTCCAATTGGTTAATTGGGATGACTTGATCGATACGGTTCATTCTCATGTGCTTGCCATTGATTTTTAGGCCTGGTTCAAATTTAAAAACACGGGTATAAACAGCTTCATCAGGGTTGTAAAACGGTAGGTCTGTTAGAACGTCTGGTGTGTTGGTTTGAGAGGTCGGGTCTTTATTAACATTGATTTGCATAAAATCTAGGCTTCTAGCGAAGTCTTTCAAGACTAAACTGTTGCCTTTTTCATTGCTTAAATCAATGACAATTTCAGCTCTCTCGCCAGGGCTTAAGGTAATTTGGTTTAAGGTGACGGGGGCATTTAAAAATGAATTGTCCACTGCGATTTGCTTAAAGTTTCTACTGTCTTCAAAACCGATTTTGTAAAGGCTAGAGTTGGAGCCATTTAAAATTCGCAAACGAATTTCTTTTGCTTCAACATCAACAAATGGTTCAATTACACCATTGACTAGCGTTGTTTCACTTAAATAGCCTCTTATAATCTCTGTTCTGGTTGGGGAATAATCAATCTGCTTAAATTCATCAAAGCGTTTGTCTTGAAGCACTAGCGGAATATCATCAACTCCATATGTTTTGGGGATGTCAAGACTTAAACTATCTTCATCATCAACAATGATTAGACCAGCAATCCCTTTATAAGTTTGTTCTGCAGTAAAGTTTTTTAAGTGAGGGTGGTACCAGTTGGTGCAAGCTCTTTGATTAACTTTATATCTTGCTGACCAGGTATTACCAGGGCTAATGATTTGGTGAAGTCCTCCATCCATTACCGCTGGTACATGCATGCCGTGACCATGCATTGTTGTATGTCCGTTAAGATTGTTAGTAAAATTTAAGGAGACTTCATCTTGATCGGCTATTCGAATAGTTGGGCCTAAATAACTACCATTAACAGCATAGGTATCTGTTTGGATACCCTCAAAAAAGGAGTGTGAAGATTCTTGGATAGACAGGTCAAAGTGTTTAACGCCGTTTATAAGCTTACCTTCTGCGAGTGGAGGAATTAATAAAGCGGAGCTAAACTTAGTATCTCCTTTGCAATTTGTTAATAGTAAAGATGCTGTTGCTGCCGCACTTAGTTGTAAAAATCCTCTTCTGTTTAACATCTAAAATCCAGTGTAATACTTAATTATTATTTGTATTGTATATAATATTTTTAATTCCTGTCATTGAATGTGTTTAT
>CAYUHO010000083.1:1596-5915 GCA_964444445.1 uncultured Piscirickettsiaceae bacterium
TCCTGTCATTGAATGTGTTTATATAGTGAGATTAATACTTGGTGTGAGTTCAAGTGGGTAAGATAAATTGGATTTTATTCTTGAAACTGCTGTGTTTTTAATACATCGCTCAATTAAATTTAAAGTTTTAGATTAGGGTATAATCCTCTTTTTTAAGTATGATTTAAATTGATGTTATGACAAAGTATGATGTAATTGTAGTTGGTGGTGGGCACGCGGGTACAGAAGCTTCCTTGGCTTCTGCACGCATGGGTGTTAATACACTGTTGCTTACTCATAACATTGATACCCTTGGGCAAATGTCTTGTAATCCTGCGATAGGTGGAATTGGTAAAGGGCATTTAGTTAAAGAGATTGATGCTCTTGGCGGCGTGATGGGCTTGGCAATTGATGAAGCTGGGATTCAGTTTCGTACTTTAAATTCCTCTAAAGGTCCTGCGGTTCGTGCAACCCGTGCACAGGCGGATAGGGTTCTTTATCGTAAAGCGATTCGTACTCGTCTTGAAAACCAAAAAAATTTATTTATTTTTCAACAGCCTGTTGATGACTTAATTGTGGAATCAGGTAGGGTTGTTGGTGTTAAAACCACGATGGGTTTAGACTTTTTTGCGCCACAAGTGGTTTTGACCGTAGGTACTTTTTTAGCCGGTAAAATTCACATTGGGTTAAAAAACTACCAGGGGGGGCGTGCAGGTGATGAGCCTGCTAATCGTTTGGCTGCGATGTTACGTGAACTTAATTTGCCAGTAGGGCGCTTGAAAACAGGAACTCCTCCCCGAATTGATGCGCGAACGGTTGATTTCTCTGCAATGGAAGAACAGCCTGGTGATATACCTATACCAACATTTTCATTTATGGGGGATGCGTCGATGCATCCAAAACAAATACCTTGTTATATCACCTATACCAACTCGCAAACCCATGATGTCATTCGTGCTTCTCTTGATAAATCTCCTATGTATTCAGATGAAGGTGAAATTGATTCCGTTGGCCCAAGATATTGCCCGTCAATTGAAGACAAGGTGATGCGATTTGCAGATAAGGATAGACATCAAGTGTTTATTGAGCCAGAAGGATTGGATTCAATAGAACTTTACCCTAATGGTATTTCAACCAGTTTGCCCTTTGAGACCCAGCTACAAATTGTGCGTTCAATGAAGGGATTAGAGAATGCTAAAATTATGCGTCCTGGATATGCAATTGAATATGATTACTTTGATCCAAGAGGGTTAAAAGCATCGCTAGAGTCAAAGGCAATTGAGGGTTTGTATTTTGCTGGACAAATTAATGGTACAACAGGTTATGAAGAAGCGGCTGCCCAAGGTTTGTTGGCAGGTTTAAATGCAGCGCGTCGTCAGCAGAGCAAGGAATCATGGACACCAAGGCGAGATGAAGCCTATTTAGGCGTTTTGGTAGATGATTTGATTACGCTTGGAACGAAAGAACCGTACCGAATGTTTACTTCTCGTGCTGAATTTCGTTTGATGTTGCGTGAAGATAATGCTGATCAACGGTTAACGCCGATTGCTCGTGAAATGGGGTTAATTGATGATACCCGTTGGGAAAGATTTCAGAAAAAATTAGAATCAATGACAGATGAGTTAGCAAGGTTACAGGATATTTGGATTCACCCGAAACATCCTGAAGCAAAAAAAGCCGAAGCTTTGATGGATTTACCATTAAGTAAAGAGCAACGATTGTATGATTTGTTGAAACGTCCAAAGGTAACTTATTCTGCCTTGGCAGAAATGGAAGTATTTGGGGAATCAGTTAGTGACCCGTTGGTGATTGAACAAATTGAAATTGAAGCAAAATATTCAGGCTATATTGAGCGACAAAAGATTGATATTGAAAAACTAAAGCGTTCAGAAAAAATTAAAATTCCAGCAGATTTAGATTTGGATATAATTTCAGGTCTGTCAAATGAAGTAAAACAAAAAATTCGTGATTTTCAGCCAGAAACTATAGGGATAGCATCAAGAATATCAGGGATTACACCTGCGGCAATTGCAATTATGCTAGTCTATATAAAAAAACACAATAGTGGTAAAAATAATAGTTAAATGCGTCAAATATACCTAAATCAGATAGAAACCCATTTAGAAAACCTTGGTTTTGAAAAAAATCACCAGGGGGGGGTGAGGTTAATTGACTACTTGTTCCTGCTTGAAAAGTGGAACAAAGTCTATAATCTCACTTCTATCCGAAATATTGATGAAATGTTCACTAAGCATATTTTAGATAGTGTTGTGATCGCACCTTATCTTAAAGAGGGGCGTATTATTGATGTAGGTACAGGTGGTGGTCTTCCTGGTATTGTTTTAGCTATTTTATTTCCAGAAAAGCAAGTTGACCTGTTGGATAGTAATAGTAAAAAAACACGATTTTTAATTCAAGCAAAAGCCGAGTTGGGTTTGAGTAATACACAGGTTATTCATCAGCGAGTGGAAGAGTATATGCCTGCTGATAAATATGATAGTGTGGTTTCTAGGGCTTTTACTTCATTGGATGATATGTTAAATTTAACTGAGCATTTATTAGCAAAAAATGGAAGTTGGTGGGCAATGAAATCACAAAAAACGCAAGAGGAAGTAGCAGATTTACCTAGCTTTGCTAAAATGACAAATGTTTTTAGCTTATCTGTTCCTAATTTAAATGCGGAAAGAACACTTATTCAATTAATGCGAGCCGACAAATAGTATGGGTAGAGTGATTGCCTTAGCAAATCAAAAAGGAGGAGTGGGTAAAACAACCTCCAGTGTTAATTTGAGTGCAGCACTTGCTCGAATGCATAAAAAAGTTCTATTGATTGATATGGATCCACAAGGTAATGCAACGGTTGCTGTTGGTGTAGATAAAGATGATTTAGACTTGTCAGCCTATGAATTACTTGCTGAAGATGCGTCAGCAAAAGAAGTGGTGGTTAATACTTTGGTTGAAAACCTAGACTTGATTGCAGCGAACACGGAGTTAACAGCGGCAGAAGTCGTGTTGTTAAATTCAGAAAATGGGGCAAAAAAACTACAAAGTTGTTTAAAAGAGCTGAAATCAGCATATGATGTGGTGATTATTGACTGTCCTCCTTCGTTAAGTATGTTAACGATTAATTCCTTGGTTGTTGCTGATGGTGTATTGGTTCCTGTTCAGTGTGAATTTTTTGCTCTAGAGGGGTTATCAGCATTGATGGATACTATTTCAGTGGTACAAGAAGAATTAAACCCAAATTTACAAATTGATGGTTTGTTAAGAACAATGCATGATCGAAGGAACAACCTTGCAAATGATGTTTCTAATGAGTTAGTTGCTCATTTTGGGATGAAAGTATTGAAAACAATTGTGCCACGAAACGTGCGTTTAGCTGAAGCACCTAGTCATGGTGAATCGATTTTGGATTACGATATCAGTTCTCATGGTGCAATTGCCTATTTAGCACTGGCAAATGAATTAATTAGAAAGGTTGGCATTTAAAATGGCAAAGAAAAGCGGAATGGGTCAAGGTGGTGTTAGAGCACTGTTTGGAGCAAAGCAAAAAACAGAAAAATCAATTTCCGATTTAAGGATTGATAAGGTTGGGATCGAAACGCTTGTGCCAGGTGTGTATCAACCTAGATATACTTTTGATAATGAAGCTTTACAAGAGTTGGCAGACTCTATTCGTATTCAAGGTATCATTCAACCAATTGTTGTTAAAAGTTCTTCTGATGATAAATATGAAATTATTGCAGGTGAGCGTCGTTGGCGTGCAGCTAAAATAGCAGGTTTATTAACTGTTCCAGTGGTAATAAGGCAAGCAGATAATCAAACGACTTTGGCAATGGCTTTGATTGAAAATATCCAGCGTGAAGACCTTAACCCGATTGAGGTTGCACTGGGTTTGAAAAGGTTGATGAAAGAGTTTGATATTAATCAACAGGGCGTGGCTGATGCGGTAGGGCGTTCCCGTACATCTGTAACCAACCTGTTAAGGTTGCTTAAGCTGCCTGAAAAGATACAAGAAAATATACATGTTGGTGAGTTGAGCATGGGGCACGCGCGTGCGATTGTGACCTTGCCTGAAGAAATACAATTAGATTTGTCAGCTAAATCCATTGCTAAAGACTGGACCGTTAGGCAAATGGAGCAAGCTGTTCAATCTATTATTGTACCAGTAAAGCCTAAGCAGAAAGCGAAGGTTGCATTATCAGCAGGTTTGTTAAGCCAAGAAAAAGCGCTCACCAATGAGCTTTCTGCGGATGTTAAAATTAAGCATCAGGCAGCAGGAAAAGGAAAAATAGAGATTTCCTATAAAACAGAGGAAGAGTTGAATAGACTGTTATCTC
>CAYUHO010000084.1:0-5910 GCA_964444445.1 uncultured Piscirickettsiaceae bacterium
CCCCCCCCTGGTGATTTTTCACTTTTTCCTTTTCTTCTAAAGACTCTTTTTTAGCAGATTCAACCAATTCTTCATTATCTTCATATTCATCATCCATGAATATACTATTTGCTGCCCCATCTAAGTCATCAAACTGACCGGATTTAGCCATCCAAATAAAAACAACAACCACTAGAAAACCAAAAAAAAGCATCATCGGAATTAAACCATAAACAACATCCACTAACTCTATCCTTCTGCTCTTTTCTGAATTGCTTTTTTAGAATAGAAGCTTCTGATTCTGACTGCATTCCCTATAACCACTAAACTACTAAGCGGCATGGTAATCGCTGCAATCATTGGTGTTAAAAGTGCTGCCATTGCCAAGGGAACAAGCGTAATATTGTAAATAAAACTACTCGCTATATTCTGTTTAATTGTCTTCAAGGTTCTTGCAGATAAGTCAATTGCAGTATCAATCGAAATCAAGGTATTGTTTAGAATAACAATATCAGAACTATCCATGGACACATCTGTCCCCGACCCTAAAGCAAAAGAGACATCTGCCCTTGCTAATGCAGGGGCATCATTGATACCATCTCCAATCATACCAATTAACTTTCCATCGAGCTGAAGCTGCTTGATGACATCGTGTTTATCTTCTGGTAGTACTTCGGCAATCACATTAATATCAATCTTTCCATCCTGAGATAAGTGGTTTGCAACCGACTGCGCAACCAACTTTTTATCACCACTTAATAGAGTAATTTGTTTTCCACGATTGTGAAGACGTTTAATCAACAGAGCGGCATCCTCTCTTAGCTCATCTTCAAGGAAAAATACACCTGCCACTTGATTATCGATTGACAACCAAACTGCTGTTTGTGCCAAAGCAGCTTGACTATCAGCCAACTCGACTAACTCTTGTGGAATAGTAACATCCAATTTTTGCAACCAATCTGCGGTACCAATTCGATAATCTTTAGCCAGTAATATGGCTTCCACCCCTTTTCCAGGAAAGTTCTTAAACATACTAACTTGAGACATCAAATCAGGTTTTGCATACATTTTTAAGTTTTTACAGAGTGCCTTAGCTAGACTGTGTTCAGAATTCGTTTCGATTGCATGCACTGCAGATAGTATTTCACTCTCCCTGTTTTTATTCTCCCGTGTCAGCTCAAATGAAACCAAGTTCATTTTTCCTTTTGTTAAGGTTCCTGTTTTATCAAACACAAAATGATCGACTTGGTTTAGTATCTCTAAAACTGCGCCATTTTTGATCAGGATTCCATGCGAGGCAGAAACACCAGAAGCAACCGCTGTCGCCATGGGAGTTGCTAAACCAAAAGCACATGGACAAGTAATAATTAATACCGATGTCGCTGCAATGATTGCGGTTTCTATATCTGCTGCAAATATCCAGTAACTAAAACTCAGGGAGGCCAATACTAACACCACTGTAACAAACCAAGGCATAATTTTTTCTGCTGTACATTGGATAGGAGCTTTAGACCCCTGTGCATCTTCAACCATGTGAACAATTTTACCAAGTGTTGTATTCTGTAAAATAGCAGTAACCTGAACGACTAAGACACCATCCAAGTTATGCGTCCCTGCATAGACTTTTGCATCTTTCTGTTTATTTACTTCAGATGACTCGCCCGACATCATTGATTCGTCAACACTACTTCGTCCTTCTATTACGACGCCATCAACAGGTACTTTCTCTCCAGGCTTAACGACAACCACATCATCTTTAACTAGCCTTCTAACAGGTACAATTTCATCATCGTTTTCAGTTTTTTGCCGAGCTACTTTTGGTTGTAATTCCATCAGTCTCTTAGTGGAATCAATTGCTTTGTTTTTATAAATTGCTTCAAGGTAGCGACCAATAAGCAATAGAAAAACAAAATCGATCATCGTATCAAAATATACATTTCCAGGGTGATCAGGGGTAACGGTAACCCAAAAGGAGTAAAAAAAGGTCGTTAGTATTCCAAGTGATATCGATACATCCATACCAACACTTTTTGCTTTTAAGGATTTGTAAGCACCAACAAAAAAAGGCTTCGCAGAATAAAAAATAACTGTCAGGGCAATAATCAACGCTAACCAATGGAAATAGCTTCTAAACTCTGCATCCTCATCCGCTCCAGAGTATAACGCAACCGAAAACCACATTACATTCATCATTGCGAAACCTGCATAACCTAGACGATATAGCAAGTCTCGATTTGCTTTGCGATAGGCTGCTTCACTCGCTGAAGCATCATATGGGCTGGCATCATAGCCGATTTTATTTAATTTTTTTACCAACTCGGAAAGTTTTATCCTATCGTTATCCCAGCGAATTTTGATTTGTTTATTGGTAAAATTGACCTTTGCAAATTGAACCCCCTCAACTTTAGCAAGGGTATGCTCAATTAACCAAATACATGCGGCACAGTGAATGGCCTCAGAAATAAGCGTAATTTCTCGAACTTTAGATAATTTTTGTATAAATTGTGTTTGAACTTCATCATAATCTAAAAAGCTAATATCTTTATTTGGAGGTGGTGGTGGAGCTAGTTGATCACCGTCTTGTGTACGTTTATAAAAACTCTGCATCCCTGCTTCATAAATTACCTCACAAACTCCTGCACAACCATGGCAACAAAACTCTCGCTCTACTCCCTTAATATTTTGCAGAACCAACTCACCTGATAAAATATTTTGTCCACAGTGGAAACAAGGTTTAGGACTCAAGGGTAGCAAAATTTACTCCTTGTCTTCCACAAAAACAACACGACTAACTAAAAATTTATCTTCACCCTTTAGCACTTCCAATACCAATTCATATTTACCTTTGAGTGGCATACTTATCTCAGATTGATAGGCTCCTACTGTGCCACTGGACGTAAACTCAACATTTCCATCATCTTTTTTACTAATCCGATAGTAGAAAAGGGTTGCTTTATCAACATCAAAAGGCTGATTGTTTTTATCTTTTATGAATAATTCTAACGAGTGCGTTTTACCCATTATCAATTTTGGCATAGCGAGGTCAACCTGCCACCCCATTTCATACATCTTTTCACGCTTAGCGACAATGGCTACCATATTTTTACCTTTCTCATAAAAATCAGGTACCGTTAAACCTGGGTTGGTAACAATCGCCATACTCACCATAAAAAAGTTAACAGTTACAACCAGTACTAATATTAAAACCCAGCCAACAACAAATGGGTTTTTCCAAGCGACGCTCCAGTCTTTAGGCTTTTTCTGCTCATTAGTATCTACCATTCTCTCTCCCCAAAAAAATTAAAGCCTTATGAAAGGCTCTAATTATATGCTAAATTGTTTAATAATGTTAAAACAGTCTTACCGAAACTACACTTGAATATTATCGCCTTCTTGGAGAAAAAAACTTACTAACATAATCTGCTGTTAAATACTCGTTTTCTGGATCTTTGACTATTACAGTAACTGGCATATTAGTATCATCAATATCTCTTTTCGGAATTCTTACCAATAAGGTAGCATTTCCGATATTACCAGGTTCAATATTCATTACCTTATCTATACTGTAAGTCAGAGTATCCGGCCCATCGACAGTGATAACTGCTTTCATAGGTTTATCTGATTTATTAACTACTTTGATATAGTATTTATTTTGGATAGTCCCATCTGACATGGACACAAATAATGGCGCCCTTTCGTGTAAAACCTTTAAATCAACTGGTGCCATTGTTAACAAGCCCCAAAGTATAATACTGGCAGCCATCCCCATAATCCCAGTATAAACGATTACTCTTGGACGTTTATGAATCGGCGGTGCATGCTTGCCTGCAAATTCTTCTAGAGAAGCATATCGAATCAGACCTCGTGGTTTTTTGATTTTGTCCATAACCGAATCACAAGCATCAATACATAGCCCACAGGTAATACAACCAAATTGCTGACCCAAACGAATATCAACCCCTGTTGGACAAACTGCGACACAAAGATTACAGTCAATACAATCACCTAAAGGAGGAGGTTCTGGTTCACCTTTTTTCGCACGTTGTACACGTCCTCTTGGCTCACCTCTGTCTTGATCATATGCAGGTACAAGTGTTTCAGTATCAATCATTGCTGACTGAATACGAGAATAGGGACAAAAGCCCATACAGGTTTGCTCTCGCAAAACACCTGCAAAAAAGAACGTTAACCCACCAAGAATCAAAACAATACTAGCTTCGGTTGCCGTCCACTCTAGCAGAAATAATCTATACCACAAATCTAAAGCCGGATCAAAGAAAGCAACAAAACTAAAAGACGTCATAAAGGCAATAAAAGCCCACACCAACCACTTAGGAAGCTTTGGTTTGATTTTTTTCCAACTCCATGGTTCTTCATCCATTTTGATTCGTTTATTTGGAGAGCCCTCAAAATACTCTTCAAGCCAAGTAAAAACATCCTGCCAAACTGTCTGAAAACAAGCATATCCACACCATGCACGCCCAGCTATGGCTGTGACAGCTGCTAATGCAAGGGAAGCAAACAGCAATATCATTGCCAAAACCCAAATATCTTGTGGCAATATCGTTAACCAAAAAATATAGAATTTTCTTTCCGCCAAATCGAACAAAATAGCTTGCCGACCATCCCACTGAAGGTAAGGCGCAAGAAAAAAGATAGACCATGCCATAATGATATAGGTTTTAACCTTCCGAAAAGTCCCCCCCATTCGTTTCGCATGAACGGTACCGCCAGCATGAACAGGTAAAAGCTCAACACCGATGTTTTGTAGATTTTTATTGCTCGTGTCCATCTCATCGAGCAAAGAACCTGTGTGGATATTGTCATTTTCACCATACACAGATTTTTTTTCAATTTTTTTTTCTTTTTTTGTTGCTCTTCGAGCTTCTCTTTTAGGTTTTACCTTACTAGAGGATTTAACTTCTCGAGATTTCTTTTCGCTATCTTTAACATCTTCATTCGTATTTTTAGTACCTTTCAGCGTTGATCTTTGTTCTGTTTGACCATCGTCAGTATTTTCAGCAGAATCTGGGTTTTGCTCAGCTTTATTAATTTCAGCTGTTGCAACCTCTTCTTCTAATTCTTTATTTTTAGTTACATCTGTTGTCATATGCCCCCCTCATATTTACAGTTGCGATTATTTTACTGATTTAAAGACACGTTACGACATAAGTTATTTATATGCATTAATAAATTATTTAAATCATAAATTAGATTAAAATAATACACATTTGATAACAATAGACATTTCTTATGCCGATAAAAAAGGGGCATAAAGCCCCCCTAATTAATTAAATCTAGGCATTACGCCTTTGATTCTTCATCATCTTCATCATCATCTTTTTCCATTGAGCTAAATGTTTTCAGTGCAAAACCAACGAAAGAAAATGCAGTCAAAACCAAAGCTCCTAGAGTAATCCACAATACAAAATCACTATTTAAATCATTCATTACAATCTCCTATTAAATTTCATGCATCTGCCAAAACGCTATTCACCACCACCTAACTGGTGTACATAAACTGCAAGCCTTTTAACATTCACCTCAGCATTTGGAAGACGCTCTTTAAATGCAGGCATAATAGCAGCTTTGGTATGCTCAATTAACTGGCCATCTTTTTTAACATTCACACCATAAGCGATAACTTTAATAATCTCATCTTTATCAGAGCTAAAACGCCATGCTTGATCCGCTAGATTAGCAGCCCCAGTTGGACCCATAGGCTTACCAGCAGGGCCATGACATGCCATACACATACCTTTTGTATAAGCTGCTTTACCAGCTGCTACGGATGAATCATCACCTCTCCCTTCTGACAATGCAATAACATAGTCGGCAAGACTTGACATATCTTCATCAGTTAAATTACCTAAAAGACCTTTTGCAGGCATACTACCAATACGGCCACCCGCAATAGAAACTTTTATTGCA
>CAYUHO010000085.1:0-5903 GCA_964444445.1 uncultured Piscirickettsiaceae bacterium
GGGGGGGGTTAAGCCTCCGGTATTGTATTCAAGCTTTCTAGGTTCCATCTAGGTTGGCAGGAAAAGTTGAGGTCTTTTTGTTCACCAGCAGCAAGCCTTTTTGATGCAGCCAGTGCAATCATTGCACCATTATCGGTGCAGAATTCTAGCCGAGGGTAATAGGACTTACCTTTTCTTTTTTTCATAAGCTGGTCTAAGCGTTCTCTAATCTCACGGTTAGCACTGACTCCTCCAGATACAACGAGTGTATTGATATTTTCTTGTTCCAGTGCTCTTTTGCACTTTATACGAAGCGTATCGGCGACAGCTATTTCAAAAGCGCGACAAATATCTGCCTTGGTTTGTTCAGAGTCCTCTTTGTTTTTAACGGCCTTTAACCATGTGTTTCGGGTGTAGGTTTTAAGCCCGCTAAAACTCATGTCTAGACCTGGTCTATCAATCATAGGTCTTGGAAAGGTAAAGCGATCGAGTACTCCTTCGAGTGCCAGATTTGAAACTTTTGGTCCGCCAGGGTAGCCGAGATCTAACATTTTAGCGGTTTTATCAAAGGCTTCACCGGCCGCATCATCAAGGGTTTCACCAAGCAGTTTATAATCTCCCAATTTTGATACCTTAATTAACATGGTATGTCCGCCAGAAATAAGCAGGCAAATAAAAGGTAGCTGGGGTTGTTCTTTCTCCAACATGGGAGCGAGTAGATGCCCTTCCATGTGATTAATTGCGACAGCAGGTATTTGCCATGAAAAGGCTAGGCTTCTTGCTACAGCTGCACCAGAAAGTAGTGCGCCCATTAACCCTGGTCCTGCAGTATAACCAATACCGGCAATGTCTTTGGGTGTTAATTTCGCATCTTTAATCGTTTTATCAATAAGCGGAATGAGTTTTTTAACATGATCACGTGAGGCAAGTTCAGGTACAACACCACCATATTCAGCATGTAATTCAACTTGTGAATAGAGTGAGTGGGCGAGTAAGCCCTTTGTTGAGTGATATAATGCAACCCCTGTTTCATCACAGGAACTTTCAATGCCTAGTGTTATAAACGGAGTAGTTAGTGGACGTTCCATAAGTTTTCATGCCTGTTTGATGTTTGCAGGATTTTAACTTAAATTAATAAGTTTTATTTGCAAAAGTTGCGCTAGGTCTTTATAATCTTCCTTTCTTTAATTTTCCGTTAATTTTATTGTTCGGGAAGTTTAAAACTATTTTAAATTTAAGAGATTATTTATGCCAAGCGTAAAAGTTAGAGATACAGAACCATTTGACGTTGCATTACGTCGTTTTAAACGTGCTTGTGAAAAAGCAGGTGTTTTAACAGAAACTCGTAAACGTGAGTATTTTGAAAAGCCTACTTGGGTGAAGAAGCGTATGAAAGCAGCTGCAGTTAAGCGTTTAGCAAAACGTTTATCTCGTGAAAATCGTCGCACAACTCGTATGTACTAATTGCAGACGATTGAGTAGAACTTAGTAAAGATTAGAAAAAGTATATTTATGTCTAGTGAAATAAAAGCATTGTTAACAACAGAAATGAAAGTAGCAATGAAAGCTAAGCAGAAACCTCGCCTAGCGGTTATTCGTTCTATGCAAGCAGCCATTAAGCAGATCGAAATTGATGGTCAAAAAACCATTGATGATGATGCGGTTATTTTGCCTATCTTGGATAAAATGTTGAAGCAAAGAAGAGATTCTTTTCAGCAGTTTACGGCTGCAGATCGCCCTGAATTAGCAGAGCAAGAGTCTTATGAGATGGAAATTATCCAAGAGTTTTTGCCTCAACCTTTAACAGAGGAAGAAATTGTTAAGATGGTTGAAGATGCAATTACAGAATCTGGTGCGGCTTCAATGCAAGAAATGGGCAAGGTAATGGGATTACTGAAACCAAAAATGCAAGGTAGAGCTGATATGGGTAAAGTAAGTGGCTTGATTAAGGAAGCACTGAAAAACTAACTTAAAATTCTGCGTGCTCTTCTAGACTATCAATTCTAGGCATGTATTGCAGGCAATAGTGAGCTATTGTCAAAATGAATAACGACGAAGTGATGGTTTACAAGCCAGCTAGATATAATGAAACCCGATAGTTTTGCTATTGGGTTTTTTTCGTTGAAAGGAATGGTAATATGAGTGAAATAAAAGGCAGTATCCCACGCTCATTTATTGATGATTTGCTGGCAAAGTCTGATATCGTTCAAATTATCAATCAACGTGTACCTTTAAAAAAAGCGGGCACAAACTATAAAGCATGTTGCCCTTTTCACAGCGAAAAAACGCCCTCTTTTAATGTCAGTGCGCATAAACAATTTTATCACTGTTTTGGATGTGGGGCGAGTGGTGATGCCTTAAAGTTTTTGATGGAGTATGATGGTTTAGCCTTTATTGATGCAGTGGAAGAACTCGCAGCAATAAACGGGTTAGATGTTCCAAGAGAGAAGCTCAGTCCAGAGGAACAACAAAAACAACAACGTCAGCGTGATTTGTATGATGTTACTTTTATGGTGGCAAAATACTATCGACAACAATTAAAAACGCATCCGTTATCTGAAGGCGTAAAACAATATTTAAAACAAAGAGGGTTGTCTTCAGAAATAGCAAAACAGTTTTATATTGGTTATGCTCCGAATGACTCTGGTTTAGAAAAAGAACTTCATGCCAATAGTTTGCTGATTGAGCAGTTAGTCGAAACGGGGATGTTGGGCAAAAACGAAAGCGGTGGTTACTATAACCGCTTTCGAGATAGGGTTATGTTTCCTATTCGTGACGTGCGTGGAAGGGTTGTTGCTTTTGGTGGTAGGGTGATGTCTGCAGAGCAACAGCCAAAATATCTGAACTCACCTGAGACGCCTATTTTTCATAAGAGCTATACATTGTATGGACTGTATGAGATGCGCATAGCTAAGGACAGAAGTAACCATATTATTGTTGTTGAAGGCTATATGGATGTAGTTGCCTTAGCCCAGTTTGGAATTCGTAATGCCGTTGCAACCTTGGGTACAGCCGTTACAGCTGAACATTTGGATATTTTGTTTCGACAGGTGTCGGAAGTTGTTTTTTGTTTTGATGGAGATGCGGCTGGAAAAAAAGCGGCATGGAAAGCGCTCGAATTAGTTTTACCCTTGTTAACTGAAACTAGAATGGTTAAGTTTAGCTTTTTGGAGCAGGGAGAAGATCCTGATTCAACTGTTAGGGTGGAAGGTGTAGAAGGTTTTACAAGTCGAATAGAGTCAGGAATGACAATCTCTGAGTTTTTATTTGCAGGTTTACAGGAAAAGATTCGATTGCCTGTTTCTTCAATTGAAGGGCAGCAACAGTTAATTTCGTTGGCTAAGTCTTATATCATGAGCTCAAACGGAGCTATGCCAGATTTGTTGACAAAGGTTCTGGCTGATATTGTGGAGTTACCTGTTTGGCGATTAGGGCAAATACTTGGAATACGAGTTGCCTCTACCAAGAAAATACAGGAAAAAAATAAAAATCCAGTTGTTGTGAAGGCCAAAAGTATTGTTTTGCAATTGTTCGCAATTGTTTTAAAACGACCCCAATTGATGCTTGTTTTTGAAGAGCAGTTACTGGAGAATTTACGAACATCCAGTAATGCTGAATTTCGGTTTTTAGAGCAGGGGTTACAGGTACTGAAAACTAACGGTATGTTGGTTGAAAAACTGATTGATTGGTTGTCTGAGCCACACAGAAAAAAAGTCCTTGAACAGATTGAAGACATTCCTTTAAAGGATGAAGATGTCTTTTTAAGTTCACAGTTTGAAGGTGGATTGATGCAAATAGTGAGTGCGTTGGCAGAAGAAAAACATAAAAGTGAAATGCGATCAAAAATTGGTTTGTAGTATTTTAATTTGAGACATACTTAGGTACTATCTTTGCTTTGAAATTTAAGCTGAAAATTAGCCTTGAAATAAAAATTTATGTCTCTATATATAATTAATGATTAAAAAAAGCATGTGCTTACATGTTGTAAATTGGGGTAAATATGACTAAAGTCGAAAGAAAACAACAGTTAACCGACCTGATAGAACGCGCAAAAGGTTTGGGGTATTTAACTTTTTCAGATATAAATGATGTGTTGCCTGATGATATTGATGAAGACCAGTTAGGTCAGGTTATCACTATACTAAAAGACTTTGGTATTCAGTTGTTCGATTCAGCTCCTGATGAAGATGAATTAATTACCGGTGATGGACAGGTTTTTGATGATGCTGCCGCTGAAGCGGCTATCGCTGCTTTAGCAGAGGTTGATTCAGAATTTGGTCGCACGACGGATCCTGTTCGTATGTATATGCGTGAAATGGGTTCAGTTGAACTCCTAAAACGTTCAGAAGAAGTTCATATTGCTAAACAAATCGAATATGGTTTACGTAATACCCTGTCTGCTATTAATCGTTATCCTAAGGTTGCTATTAGCTTTTTAGAGGGCTTTACAAAAATTTCTGAAGGAGAGGGTAAAACGGCTGATTTGATACAAGGTTTTTTCCGCCCAGGTGATTTAATTGATATTCCGTTAGAAGAGTTGTCTCCAGATATGGAGCAAGAGCCTAAAGAAGATGGGATCAATCCAGAAGAGCTAGAGACCTTCCTTAAAGAATTGTCAAGATTAAACGATATTGCTTTGAATGCTGAAGAAGCGCTTGGTTTTGAAGATAAAAAAGCAATTAAAACACGTGATGATATTGTTGAACATTTAGCGACAATTAAGCTTTCTCCAGTTTTTGTTATTAAAATGATTAAAGGTGTTAAGGCTCGAGTTGCAAGTATTCGAGAGCATGAAGGCAGTATTATTAATTCGGTGATGCGTCAGGTTGGTGTTCCAAGACCTGCATTTTTGAAAACCTTTGTCGGTTCTGAAACTAATTACGAAATGATTGATGAGTTAATCACGGATTTTCCAGATAAAGCTGAAAAGCTTGAAGCTGTTCGTGCAACTGTCAGACGAGCTCAAAAACGTTTAGCAATGATTGAAAAGGCTGAAAAAATGCCAATTTCAGTCTTTAAAGATGTTTACAAAAAACTCAGTAAAGCTGAGC
Source organism: uncultured Piscirickettsiaceae bacterium (assembly GCA_964444445.1). GTDB lineage: Bacteria > Pseudomonadota > Gammaproteobacteria > Thiomicrospirales > Thiomicrospiraceae > Hydrogenovibrio. The sequence goes on from CAYUHO010000085.1 coordinate 5,031, forward strand.
GAGAAGCTAAGTTAGCGAAGCGTCAAATGATTGAAGCTAACCTGCGTCTGGTTATTTCGATTGCTAAAAAATATACAAACCGCGGTTTGCAGTTCCTTGATCTAATTCAGGAAGGAAATATTGGATTAATGAAGGCGGTGGAAAAATTTGAATATCGACGTGGATATAAATTTTCTACCTATGCAACTTGGTGGATTAGACAGGCGATTACGCGTTCAATTGCTGACCAAGCTAGAACAATTCGTATTCCGGTGCATATGATTGAGACAATTAATAAGTTAAATCGTATTCAACGTCAATTATTGCAGAAAATGGGAAGAGAACCTACACCGGAAGAGTTATCAGAAGAAATGGAAATGTCTGAAGATAAAGTTCGTAAGGTGATGAAGATTGCAAAAGAGCCTATTTCAATGGAAACGCCTGTTGGAGATGATGAAGATTCCTCCTTAGGTGACTTTATTGAAGATAATAATATTTTATCTCCACAAGATACTGCGGATCTTGATGGTATGGGAGATACTGTTAAGGATATGCTTGGAACGCTTACGCCAAGAGAGGCGAAAGTACTTAGAATGCGTTTTGGCTTAAATATGAATACGGATCATACATTAGAAGAGGTTGGTAAACAGTTTGATGTGACGCGTGAAAGAATTCGTCAAATTGAAGCGAAAGCCTTACGTAAACTTAGACATCCAAGTAGAGCGGAAAGGTTAAAGAGTTTCCTAGAGCTTTAGTTATTCAGGTGCTCCCTAACTGTTACAACTTTTCTTTCGTTCATAAAAACGGTTTTTCCTCTACGGGAACAGCCTTTTTTTTTGAAAATTCACCAGGTACTGTGTTAAAAATCAAGCTATTTTGAAAAAATAATTAACC
>CAYUHO010000086.1:0-5901 GCA_964444445.1 uncultured Piscirickettsiaceae bacterium
ATTATCCTTGTCATAACCTAAACGCGAGACAAGGTAGTTTTTAACCTGTTGAGATCGGTTCCAAGATAACTTCATGTTACTCTCTATCGAACCTACACTATCGGTGAAACCTTTTAGAAGAATGACTTCATCTTTTGTTAGTCTTTTCAAGAGTTGTGTTTCATTATCTAAAATGGTTTTTTGATCACTTCTTATAAAATAAATACCCGTATCAAATAATACATTTGAAATTGTTAAAGCGGTTGGTTTACAACCATATTTATTAACTAGAACATTCTCTGCAGTATTGGGACATTTATCATTTTCATTTAAAACACCATCCCCATCATAGTCCGTAGCAACATTACAACCCCAACTGTTAACAACGGATCCCACGGGTGTATATGGACACCTATCAAGTGAGTTAACGACTCTGTCACCATCATCATCCAACTCACAACCTAAAAAATTAACCTTTGTATTTTTAGGCGTTTTTTGACAGAAATCATTTTCATCATAGATTCCATCTTTATCGGTATCTAAGCGACAACCCAGTCGATCGACTTTAAATCCAATTTCAGAGTTTTGACAAAAATCAAATTTATCAATTACACCATCTTGATCTAGGTCTTTATATGGATTTTCAGAATAGATGTCTTCATCTGAATCACTATCTAACAAGGTTTTAAAATATAAAGTATTGCGCTGCTCTGGTGAGTAATCATCCGTGGATTCTTGAACGGTTGTTTCAACAGAAGCTGTTTCAGCCGCCAAACCAAACTGGGGGAAAAGGAAAATAAATACTGACAAGTAATATAGATTTTTTTTCATATGATTTTTATGGGCCAAAGTTCTCTAACAAGCTAAAACGAAATCTGATAATAGCATTAAAAGCACGGTATATCAACAAACTTCCTCTTCCCAAACGCCATTAAAGAATTATCCAAAAATCACCAGGGGGGGGGTACAAATAATCTGTCTTAATTCGAACGACGCTTAGTTTGCACTTTCTTTCTATTCTTACGCTTTAAGAATGCGTTATCAGCTTGTGCTTCTGACTGTCCACGACGATGTTTAAAATTTGATTTTTTATTTTCGTATGGATTTATCGAGGTTTTATATTCAATAAAAACAGGCGTTCCAACCCACTTAAAGGCTTTACGAAAAACATTTTTCAAATAAGTAGTATAAGCCTTAGGGAGTTTATCAACTTGATTTCCGTGAATAATAATTCTTGGAGGATTTACACCTCCTAAGTGCGCATAACGCAATTTAACCCTCCTTCCACTGATGAGTGGTGGTTGATGATCCAAAACAGCCTGTTCTAAAACACGATTTAAATCAGAAGTTGATACCTTCTTCATTACCGCATTATAGACTTGCTTCACAGATTTAAATAAGTCATTTACACCCGAACCGTGCAATGCAGAGATAAGATGTTTTTTTGCATATTCAACAAACTGAAGCTTATGTTCTAATTGTTGTTTAATTTGATCCCGCTCATAACTAGAAATACTATCCCACTTATTAACTGCCAGCACCATTCCTCTTCCCGATTCGAGTGCTAAACCAAGAAGAGTTAAGTCTTGATCAGTAATCCCTTCTGAACCATCAATCACCAAAATCACAACATTAGATGAAGACATGGCTTCAATGGCTTTTACAATACTAAATTTTTCGATTTTTTCTTTAATATTTTTTCGTCGCCTTACACCTGCGGTGTCGATCAACGTATACTCTTGTTCATTTTTTACAAAGGGAACAAAAATACTGTCTCTAGTCGTACCAGGCAAGTCAAATGCCACCATTCTGTCTTCGCCCAACATACGGTTAATCAAGGTTGACTTTCCAACATTCGGTCGCCCAATAACCGCAACACGAATACCAGGGTGCTGATCCAAGCTAATCCCTTCTTCAGCTTCATCCATACCAATATCTGTAATAACTGCATCAATGGTATTGTTAACATTATCACCGTGAGCAGAAGAGATAACATAAGGCTTACCAAGCCCCATTTGATAGAATTCAGCAGAGATGATTTGCGCATCTCGCCCCTCTGCTTTATTAACGAGTAAATAGGTCGGTTTATCAAAGTGACGAATATAACCTGCGATTGTTTCATCTGCAGGAATTAAACCCGCACGCCCATCTACCAGAAATAAAACGGCATCCGCCTCTTCAATTGCAGATTTAACCTGACCTGCCATTAATGGGTCAACCCCCTCTTGTTCTCCACTTAATCCACCAGTATCAACAATAATATAAGGGTGTTTACCTGCCCTACCCGTTCCATACTGTCTATCCCTAGTCAAACCTGGATAATCAGCAACAAGTGCATCTCGGCTACGTGTAAGGCGATTAAATAAGGTAGATTTTCCAACATTTGGTCTACCAACAATGGCAATAACGGGTTTTTTCACTTTTTAACTCTATTTCTTTAAAACGTTATAAACAGATACATGTCCTTGTATATCAAGGGTAAATATTCTAGTGTTGGCTACATGAACACGAATAATTCTCTCCCCAACATTTTCTAACTCAACATGACTATCTCTTGCTATTTGTGTACCGTCAAGCTTATCAATCCAATGAAAATATCCCTGTCCATCAGCTAACAAAATTTGGTTTTCACCATAAAATGTTAAATCAGCTAACTCACGATATTTAAAATTAACTTGTTTCCATATTTGTGTACCATTTGATAAATCATAGGCCATCAAAATATCGTCTTCATCGACTAAATATAAAGCCTGATTATCAACGATAAAATCTTGATAACCAGAAACCTCTTTTGCCCAAAACAAGTTTCCATTTTGAGGGTTTATTGCGACTAACTTTCCGTGGTAACCAAAAACGTATAAACGCCCATTTTTAATAAGCAACTCTGCTTGAAGATCAATTAAACGCTCAAGGTCAGTTCTGCCCTTTGGTACCACTACTTGAGTACTCCATTTTAACTGTCCTGTTACCGCATCTATTGACTCGACCTTGCCATTTTCCCAACCTAAATAAATAACACCATCATCATAAGTAACGGGTGCAATGCCTCTTAAAGAGAGCTTTGGTAACTGACGATTCACTGCCCAGTTTATTTTCCCAGTAGACACATTAAGTGAATATAACTGTCCATCAACGGTACGAACATAGACTGCACCCTTTACAAATTCATCATCAACCACAACAGCCTTGCTCAAGACTTCACTCGATAAGGAGGTCTGCCATAAAATGTGACCATCTTTAGGACTTAACAGCATGACACTTGCTTTAGAGGTTCCAACAATTATTCCTTTTTCAGACAAGACTGGACCCGAAACAATCGGTTCATTATATTTGCGTTGCCACTCAACCTGATCTTCCCAAGCACCATCTTCTTTTATCAACGCTGACGTTATAATACCGTTGGTATTGGCAAAATAAACATGTTCATCATCGTTCGCAAAAAACAGTCCATCACTATCAGAATAATCAAGTTTTCCAGAGGTAATTTGCCACTGTAACGAGACTTCATAAGCTGAAGTAAGATCAACCAATGCCGTGGGAACTCTAACGAGCTTAGGTTGTGTACAAGACTGTAAACTAACCATAACAATCGCTACAATAACTGTAAATTTGACAACTTTATTTAACATTTTTACTTTTTTCTTTAGTGAAGGAAACTCTAAACCCTAAAGGGCACAGAGGCCTGAGTGGCTTTTATTTTGACAAATCATCTAACTGTAATTGCGAAAGCCTAATCAGATTTGCTGCAGACTTTTCATTTTCAACAACCTGCTTAAACAGCAAAATTGCAACATCCGTTTTATTTTCTTTCAATGCCAAGGTCCCTTTTAAATATGCTAGGTTCGCCTGTTCAGCTGGCAATAGTTTTTCAGCCTGAATTGCATCTAAAATTTCATTAGCTTGTTCATTTTTTTTCAAATCAACCAAAACATTGACCATTCTAAATTTTGCCACTAACACCAAAGAGGCATCTGTCGAATGGTCAATTACCCACTGCAAGTCTTTCATTGCTTGCTCAGTTTTATTTTGCTGTAAATGATACTTTGCCAATAATAGAGATGCCCCAGCTGAATAAGGACTATCAGGCTGTTCTTTAATAAGTTTCATACCTTCACGGGCAATATCACCAAACTTATTTTGTGCTAGGCTCGCTTCCATCACATTAAAAATAGTTGAAGCAGATTCCGCCTTAACTCTTTTATCGTTTTGATAATAGGTCCATCCAAACCAACCCACTGCAACAACTAAAATTGTTGACAAAAGAGATGTTGAATTTTTATTCCACCAATCTTTAATGGCTGCGATCTGTTCTTCATCTGTTTCGTATTTACTCATTTGTTTTACCTTTTAAAAATTTTGGCTACTTTATCATTTAATTCAGTCCATGCAATAGTTTCTTGTTCTTTTTTTTCTCTTAAGTACTTTATTGCAATCGTTTGATTATTAATTTCATCTTCGGCAAGTACTAGCGCAATCGCAGCACCGGATTTATCCGCTTTTTTAAACTGACTTTTAAAACTTCCCCCACCACAATTCATAACAACTTGCAGGTTTGAATTTTCATCACGTAATTGTTCAGCCATTGCCATTCCTGGCCTTAATGCAGAATCCCCAACCAACACCATAAAAATATCCGTATTTGTATGAGTAGGGTTCAACCTTTTATCAATTAATAAAGACATGAGTCTTTCAAGCCCCATCGCAAATCCACTTGCTGGAACGGATTTACCGCCTATCTGTTCAACAAGACCATCATAACGTCCGCCAGCACAAACTGTCCCTTGTGCTCCAAGCTCTGTTGTAACCCATTCAAAAACAGTTTTGTTATAGTAGTCTAACCCTCTCACAAGATTTGGATTAACGATGTAATCAATTCCTGCATCATCTAAATAAGATTTTACTAACTCAAAATGTTGCTTAGACTCCTCATCTAGATGCTCTATTAACTTAGGTGCATTCTCAACAATTTCTTTTAAATCGGGATTTTTGGTATCCAGTATTCTTAAAGGATTGGTTTCCAACCGACGCTTGCTGTCTTCATCAAGCTGTTCTTTATACTGTGTTAAATAGTTAACGAGTATTTCTCTATAAACTTGCCTAGTTTCTTTACTGCCCAGTGAGTTAATCTGTAATTCTAGCTTCTCTAACCCGAGTGCAGTCCATAATCTCGCTGTAAGCGCAATTAACTCCGCATCAATATCGGCTGTCGCCAGCCCAAATACTTCAACCCCAAACTGATGAAACTGACGATAACGCCCCTTTTGAGGACGTTCATGTCGAAACATTGGCCCTGTATAATACAATTTTTGAACTTGGTTATGCGTTAGTCCATTTTGAATAACCGCTCTTACACAACCCGCCGTACCCTCTGGCCTTAGAGTTAGGCTATCACCATTCCTATCAGCAAAAGTATACATCTCTTTTTCAACGATATCAGTTACTGCACCAATTGAGCGGGCAAACAATTCAGTTTTTTCAACAATCGGTAAACGAATCGATTGATAACCATATTGATCTAACACCGACTGAGCCGTTGCAACAATATAATCTAACGTGGCCGAGTCTTCAGCATAGTAATCATTCATGCCTCGAATGGCAGAAATTTTTTTTGACATTTTCTATATTTTCTCTTGTCTTGAGACTTTTGCATAAGCTAGTCACGAACTAAAAATTAGTCTTGTGTTTATGCCCTTTAGGGTGCAAAGGTCTCGTCTTATATCTTAATTCTCAAATTAAAATTTGGCATAGTATATTAACCCCTTTATTCTAAAGTGAAGGGAAAACGCTCTATATCCGAATCATACCAGAGGATTAGGGTTATTTAAAAATCAATAACGCAACAATTAATAGAATAATCGTTACCAACATTAAGGAGACACTGAATAACTAACTTAATTTCTGGCAACGCCAAGTTTTCACCTA
>CAYUHO010000087.1:0-5792 GCA_964444445.1 uncultured Piscirickettsiaceae bacterium
AATCACCTGTTCTTTATGTTCAATTGCGGTTACCTTCCAGCCCTGTTGACTTAAATAAACAGCATCTCTACCGCCGCCACAGCCTATATCAATGACGGTTAAATTATGTTTATTGGTCGAAATTTTTTCTACAAATTGCTGAACTAGACTACTCGGTTTCCATAGGTTTGTTATTTGCTGCCCTCTTTGTTGATAACTTACATTATCAGCTAAAAATGCTAATAACTGATTTTCATCAACCACTTGATTAATTTGATAACCTTTTTCTTCAAGAAATAAAGTCGTTTTTCTGCTATCAATATACTGGGTAACAATTAAATTAAGAACGGCAGGTCTTGCTGGCAATTCATTTAGCCTATTCGCTAAGGACTGCCGAGTAATATTGGCAGATTTGATTAGGTGCTGTGTTTCAAACGCGAGCTTATCTCTCAGATCAAGAATAGGGAGACTTGAATCAGAGAATATCAAAGATTAAATAATCGCTTTGGCTTTAACAAGTTTTTCTCATATTGCCATTCTCCCACCCCAAAAAAAACATTTTCTTCATCGTAGAATCGTACTAAATCCGTTTTAGGTTGGGCTTTCTCGAGCTTACCGCCATGTTGAATCAGCTTAGTCTCTTCAGCATTAAGCTGAACGGCTTGTAAATGCTGTAGAGGGATATCCAAAGGCAATAAAAAGGTTTTATCACCGGTTGAAAGCTCTTCAAGAGAATGCATTTGGTCAGCGGTGATATCACCCGTTTGAGTTCGATGCAAGGCAATTAAATGCCCAACCGTTCCCAATTGCTTAGCAATATCCTCCCCTAGTGTTCGCACGTAAGTTCCCTTAGTACAGAGAACCTCAAACTTTAGAACATCATTTTTATATTCAAGCAGAAATAAAGATAAAATCGATATTTTTCGAGCAGGGCGCTCAATCTCAATCCCTTTTCGAGCATATTCATACAAGGGTTTTCCTTTGTGCTTTAATGCTGAATACATAGGTGGAATTTGTTCAATTTCACCCGTAAATTCTTCAAGTACAGATTTTATTTGAGAGATGGAAATATCAGGAATGGGTTTTTCAAGAATAACATCACCATCCTTATCGCCTGTATCAGTTGCCTGACCAAGTTTAAGGGTCGCAATATACTTTTTGTTTGAGTCTAACAAAAGACCTGAAACTTTAGTGGCCTCTCCAAAACAAATTGGTAGTAAGCCTGTCGCAAACGGATCTAACGCCCCGGTATGACCAGCTTTTTTAGCATTAAAAAAACGTCTAACTTGTTGTAAAACACCATTTGATGTAATACCGGCAGGCTTGTCAAGTAAGACAATCCCATCTACCTTTTGCCACTGTTTTTTCATTATTATTTTTTGTACAAGGCTTTGAAAATCAACTCTTCAATATGCCCTGCATTTTCAGCAACCTTGTCATAAAAAAACCTTAAATCAGGCGTAATTCTCAGGTTCATCCGTCTTCCAACTTCTGTTCTGAAAAAACCTTTAGCTTTTTCTAAAGCTTTAATGGCATCTTGTGCAGAATCATCTTGCTCATCTGCACCAATAATAGTGAAATAAATAGTCGCAATGCTCATGTCCTTTGAAATTTTGACTTCGGTAATGTTAATTTTATCTAAACGAGGGTCTTTCGTCTCTTGATGAATGATTTCACTTAAGGTTTTACGCACTTCAAGTGCCACTCGCTTAGTTCTACTAATATCAGCCACTAAACAAGCGTCCTTTTAACTTCCACTCGTTCATAACACTCGATTTGATCACCAACTTTTACATCGTTGTAATCCTTAACACCGATACCACATTCCATGCCTTTCTTAACATCATTAACATCGTCTTTGAAGCGTCTAAGAGACTCTAACGCACCTTCGTAAATAACCACGTTTTCACGTAATACACGAATTGGATTATTACGTTTCATTGTCCCTTCGGTCACCATACAACCAGCAATTAAGCCAATTTTAGGCGCTTTGAAGACATCACGAACATCAGCGACACCAACAATATTTTCTTGGAAGTCTGGCGCAAGCTTACCTTCAACCGCACGTTTCACTTCATCAACAATTTCATAAATGACACTGTAGTATTTAAGGAAAACACCTTCGCTATCAATAATACGTTTTGCTTTTGCATCTGCACGAACATTGAAACCAAAGATTAACGCATCAGAAGCAAGTGCCAAGTTCGCATCCGTTTCTGAAATCCCACCAACGGCAGAAGAGACAACCGATACTTTTACTTCTTCATTTGATAATTTAATCAAGGCATCTGTAATCGCTTCAATTGAACCCTGTACATCCGCTTTTAAGATGATATTTACATTTTTAATATCCCCTTCAGCCATACGATTAAACATATTGTCTAATTTTGCTTTTTGCTGACGTGCAATTTTTAATTCTTTTGCTTTCGTCTGTCTATGGCTTGCCACCTCTCGAGCTTTACGCTCGTTTTCAACCGCAAGCATATCATCTCCAGCAGTTGGAACACCTGATAAACCAAGTAATGCGACAGGAATAGAAGGTCCAGCACTGGCAACGTTTTGCCCCTGCTCATTCATTAAGGCACGAACACGACCATATTCCATACCACAAAGTACGATATCACCTTTTTTGACGGTTCCAGATTGAACCAACACGGTTGCAACTGCACCACGGCCTTTATCAAGACGAGACTCAACCACAACACCGCGTGCAGGACAATCAACAGGCGCTTCAAGTTCTAAAATTTCAGACAATAATGCAATGGATTCTAGAAGTTCGTCAACCCCTTCGCCTGTCTTCGCTGAAACCTTAACGAAAGGAACGTCACCGCCCCAGTCTTCAGGAACCACTTCTTCAGACACTAATTCTTGCATTACTTTATCAGGATTTGCACCTTCTTTATCAATCTTGTTAATGGCAACAACCATTGTTAGGTTTGCTGCTTTTGCATGTTGAATTGCTTCTTTTGTTTGAGGCATGACACCATCATCAGCAGCAACTACAATAATAACAACATCGGTTACTTTTGCGCCACGAGCACGCATTGCAGTAAAGGCTTCGTGACCAGGTGTATCAATAAAAGTAACGCCACCTTGGTCAGTTTTTACATGATAAGCACCAATGTGTTGAGTAATCCCACCAGACTCACCCGATGCCACTTTTGCTTCACGAATATAATCCAATAATGAGGTTTTACCATGGTCTACGTGACCCATAATAGTGACGACAGGTGAACGTTGAGTCATTTCAAAGTCATCTCTTTGAATCGTCACATCATCTTCGAGTTGATTTTCATTAACCAAAACAGCCTTATGACCCATTTCTTCAATTATTAACTGAGCAGTTTCTTGATCTAACACCTGGTTAATCGTAACCATAGACCCCATTGTCATCATAAATTTGATAACTTCAGCAGCCTTAACTGCCATTTTATCTGCAATTTCTGAAACCTTTATCGTGTCACCAATTTGAATTTCACGTATTTGCTTTTCAACTGGTTTCTGGAAACCGTGTTCATTATCAATCTCAACAACCGCTTTCTTATGATGATGCTGTTTGTGACGACGACGCCCAAACGCATCATTTCCACCAGATAAGGCAACATCCTTTTTAGACTGTTTATTTTTAGTTTGAGGCTTCCCTTTAGCTGATTTTTCTTTTTCTTTATCAGTTTTAGCTGGTGCTTGCTTCGTAAAGTGTTTCTTAGGTTTTTCTTTTTTTGGTTCTGCTGGAACATATTTTGGTGCTTCAGCCTGAACAGATTTAACTGCTGGATTTTCTGCCTTAAATTCAGCCTTTTTTTCGATAGGTTTTTCAGTTGGCTTTTCAACCGGCTTTTCAGCTACTTTTTCTATCTTGCTTTCAACAACCGTTTCTTTAACTTCTTCAACTGGTTGCTCAACGACCTCTGGTTTTTTAACATAGGTACGTTTTTTTCGAACTTCAACACTAACGGTTCGTTTACCGCCACCAGAAGACAAACTCAACTTTTGTACCTTTTTTCGATTTAAAGTCACTTTTTTAGGCGCATCTGCCGCCTCACCATGTAGACCTTTTAAGTATTTTAAAAGTGTAATTTTTTCTTCTTCTGATAAAGAAGAATCAATGTTTTTATTTTTAATTCCCGCTTTTTCTATTTGGGAAAGTAGTTTTTCTGTTGAAAGTGTTAACTTTTCAGCAAATTCTTTTATAGATGTATTTGACATAATTTTTATTCCTCCTTCTTACTCAAACCAAGGAGCACGAGCTTTAAGAATTAATTCTCCAGCCGCCTCTTCATCAATTTCTATAATCTCTAATAGCTCATCCGTTCCTAATTCAGCTAAATCTTCTTGCGTGATAATATCAGCAGCAGCAAGTGCTTTTGCCATTTCATCATTCATGCCTTCCAGTGCTTTTAAATCTTCAGCTGGCTCAGCATTTACTATTTTTTCTTCCGCAGAAATTGCTTCAGTTAAAAGAGAATCTTTTGCTCTATCCTTTAAAGCTTCAACGATTTCTTCATCAAAACCTTCGATTTCAAGCATTTCAGAAGCAGGTACATAAGCCACTTCTTCTAATGTTGTAAAACCTTCTGCTACCAATACTTCTGCCAAATCTTCATCAACATCTAAACCATTAACGAAAACTTCAAGGTAATCTTTCGATGCATCTTGATTCTTAGCTGCCATTTCTGTTTCAGACATGACATTTAAAGTCCAACCGGTTAACTCGGTTGCTAAACGAATGTTCTGACCATTTTTCCCAATCGCTTGAGATAACTGTTCATCATCAACTGCTAAGTCCATTGTATGCTTGTCTTCGTCAATCATGATAGATGTAACTTCAGCTGGTGCCATTGCATTGATAACATATTGAGCATCATTTGAATCCCATAAAATGATATCAATTCTTTCGCCATTCAACTCATTCGTAACCGCTTGAACACGACTTCCACGCATTCCAACACAAGCTCCAATCGGGTCTAAACGCGGGTCATTTGCTCTTACCGCAACCTTGGCTCTCAAACCAACATCTCGTGCAGCAGACATAATATCAATCAAGTCATCACCAATCTCAGGCACTTCAACCTTGAACAACTCCATCAACATTTCTTTACAAGCACGAGACATAATGATCTGCGCACCGCGTGTTTTGAATCCAACTTCTTGTACGTAAGCCCTTACTCGATCGCCTAACTTAAACATTTCGCGGTTGATAAGCTCTGAACGAGGAATCACGGCATCAACATTATCACCTAAGTCCAGAATAACATCACCACGGTCAATACGTTTAACCTGCCCAGTAATAATCTCACCAATACGAGAGCTATATTCTTCCGCAATTCGCTTTCGTTCAGCTTCTCTAATTTTTTGTAAGATAACTTGCTTAGCTGTTTGTGCACCAATTCGCCCAAAATCAATAGATTCGATTGGTTCTTTAATATACTCACCTGGCTCAATATTAGGATCAATATCAACTGCGTCCATGTGACGAATATACCATTCAACATTATCTTCGATGGCAACGTCATCTTCGATAACTTCCCAAACTCGGAAAGAGTCATAATCACCAGTATCACGATCAATGTTTACTTGAACATCCATTTCATCATGGTGGCTTTTGCGAGTTGCCATTGCTAATGCGGCTTCAATTGCTTCAAAAATAATTTCTTTTTCTACATTTTTTTCGTTAGACATAATGTCAACAACGGCCAATACTTCTTTGCTCACTTTACACTTCCTTAATTCAAATAATTTTGTTAATTTTTGTTCTTCCCAAATTATTATTTAGGAATTTAAGTTCTATAATCTTTTTGAGACCTTTGCATAAG
>CAYUHO010000088.1:0-5776 GCA_964444445.1 uncultured Piscirickettsiaceae bacterium
GGGCTAGAAGTCCACGCAGAATTTCAATCAGTTGTTAAGTGTCTCCTTATGCAAAGGTCTCTATTAAACTATTTTCGGCTAAAAATCACCAAGGGGGGGGGATCCCCCCAAAAAAAATTATATTAATGTTTGATTAAGTCACAAATATTTTTACTGGTATCTATGTGAAATTTGTCATCGAGCTTATTTTTCATCATCGGTAGGTCAATTTTAGCTAAACAAGCCCGCATCTTTTTAAGTTCATCGTTGTTGTTAACGTTATTTGCAAAACCGACCAGCCCTTTTTGTGCTTCAGCTCGTTTGCCTTCTTGACACAATTTTCTTGAGGATTGTTCAAGCAGATTTCCTTGTTGGCTAAGCGCTTCTAACTCTTTTTGGTCAACTTCTTTCATGCAGGCTTCCATCTGCTGCATTTTTATCATCATTTGTTGCATGTCTTGCTGACCCATCATATTCTGCATTTGTTGTTGTGACATCTGTTGTGGGTTCTCAGCCATTGCAAAGATTGGAATGAATAGAAAAATAAGCGCTCGTTTTTTCATGTTTTTTCTCCTAGAGACCTTTTTGCATAAGCTAGTCGTGATTAGTCTTGTGTAAAGGTCTCTTTTAGTTGTTTTCTTGATTTGAATTTGGAAAGGACATTTGCTCGCCAAATAAATAAAAGTCCAAAATAGCTTGTAATGGATAAAATCATTCCAACCAAAAAGCTACCTAAAAATAAAGGCATCCAAAGTTCACCAAGTGTATTGAGTAACCAATTCCAGCTCATTTCAAAACCGAGGGATTCTTGTGCATTATATCCCAGTATAATGGTTCCAATAAAATAGTTGAAGTAAAAGATAGGAGCCATGGTAAATGGGTTGCTGATCCAAACTAGTGCTACACTAACTGGTAAATTTGCGCGTAATAGAATAGAGCTGATGGCAGCCATCACCATTTGTGAGGGAATAGGAATGGACATCCAGAAAAGACCGATAGCAAAAGATTTAGCAGTATTTCGACGGTGAATATGCCATAGATTACTACTTCCTAACCATTTAGCAAGAAAACCAAGTCCTTTCATATTGCGAATTTTCTCTGGATCAGGGCTGTATTTTTTAATGAGTTTTTTAGGCATATGTTTCGAAATTTATTTATTCAATTTGTCATTTTTGTTGTTTTTGGGTTGGTTAGTTTTTATCAACTCTCTCAACCAATTGTCTCTAATGATCTGTTTTACTATTTAGCACCTACTCTAATTATTTTAACCTTGATTATCATTATACAAAGGTTATTAAAAATAAATTGGTTACTTGTCAGTTTTATTGGTTGGATCCTTGGCTTTAGTCTTGTCAGCTTGCATTGGCATATGCAAACGATAATCGAGGACTCATTTTTTAATCAACCGGTTCAGGTAGAAGGCACAATTATTAGCTTACCGAGTGATGGTTATTCAATGTTTGGCGCGAAGAAGGCCAAGTTTTTATTTAAAGTTAATCGGATACAAACAAAGTCTAATAAGCATTCCCGATTATTTACTTTGCCGCCTGTGATTGAGTTGAGTTGGTATGAAGGAAAGAAAGATTGGTTGCCAGAGATAAAAACAGGACAAATTTGGTGTTTGCCAGTCAAGTTAAAACCGATTCATGCCAGTATGAATCCTTCTGCTTTTGATTATGAACAGTATCTGTTTACCGAAAATATTGTTGCTCGTGGTTATGTCAATCTAAATTATGGACAAACTGAATTGATTGACGACATAGCGTTTTCAGTCAGGTTTTGGTTATCTAACGAAATAAATAAGCTCTTTAAAACCTCTGAGTTTAATAGCTTGTTTAATGCGCTTCTAATTGGGGATAAGTCTAAAATTAATAATGAGCAATGGGCACTATTGCAACAAACTGGCACGATTCATCTGATGGCGATTTCAGGTTTGCATATTGGTATTATGGCAATGATTGGTTATATTTCTTTTGGTTTGTTATGGCGGGTTTTAATTCGTTTTTCGGCGACTATTCGAAGTATACCAAAGGTAATCTTTTCGAGCGTTGCGGTTCTGTTTTTGATTACTTTTTATTTATACATTTCAGGCGCGGCAGTCTCCACTCAGCGAGCTTGGATTATGGCTGTTGTTTTGATTTTATTGCTCTTTTTACGCCGTAAATTCCAACCCTGGTCGTCCTTGTCTTTGGCTGCTTTGTTTGTGATGATATGGCAACCTAGTGCGGTTTTGGCGAGTGGGTTTTGGTTGTCCTTTTTGGCAGTCGCATTGATTTTTATCAGTTTGCAAAACGCTTGGCTCAAGCAACGAAGTAATTGGCAAAAAGTCGTCGTGATTCAGTTGGTCTTAACGATTGGTATGATGCCGATATTAGCCTTTTATTATCAACAGATTCCGTTAATTAGTAGCCTTGCCAATTTAGTTGCGGTACCCGTTGTTTCAATATTGGCACTGCCATTTTTACTCTTGACCCTGATAATTGGTATTGTGTTTAGCAATATCCTACCCCCCCTGGTGATTTTTGTCACAAAAATAAATCAGGAAATATGGAATGGCTTGTGGCAATATTTAAGTTTGTTAACCCAATTAGAAAGTCCATATTGGTTAATCGGTAGAGTTGAAATCTGGCAGCTTGCATTGGTTTATATGATTTGGTGGTTGGTGTATCAAAGCAGAATAAGAATTTGGCAAAAATTAATAATTGGCTTGTCTAGTTTTCTGCTGATTATTGTTTATGTCTCTGTTTATCAATTGGATAAACCCTCAAAAGGTGAGGTTAAAATGACGGTGTTAGATGTTGGGCAGGGACAAGCTTTAGTGTTTGAAACAAAAAATCATACCGTTATTTATGATACGGGTGCCAAGTGGGGTGATAAGCTGGATGGCGCAAAATTGGCATTGTTACCCTATCTTAAACAGCAACAGACTCCAACAGTTGATTTGTTAATTGTAAGCCATAGTGACTCGGATCATTCTGGCGGTGTGAACAGTCTGATAGAAAACACTAAAATTATTCAGATGGTATCTGGGGAGAAGGATAAATTAAATCGATTGACTAATCAAAGCAGAAAAGAAGTTAGTTTTCAAAATTGCCATCAACAAGAATGGTTGTTTGATGAGGTTGAGTTTAACGTAATTTCAAATCCTCAGACTGAAGCTAGCGATAATGATCGTTCCTGCGTGTTACAAGTGTTGGCAGGAAACCAGTCGGTTTTAGTGATGGGCGATGTTACCAAAAAAATTGAAAACCAATTGTTATTAAAGTATGGAGAACAACTTGAAAGTAATATTTTGATTGCAGGACATCATGGGAGTAATAGTTCGACTTCAGAAAATTGGTTAAATTTAGTTCGTCCTGAAGTTGTAGTGTTTTCAGCAGGCTATGGAAATCGCTTTGGATTTCCGCATCAATCAGTTATAAAAAGAGTTGAAAAAAATAATGCTCAAATGTTGAATACTGCCTGTTCTGGTGCGATAGGGTTTACAATAACAAAAAATAATTGGCAACTTGATTTTGAACAAAGAGTTCGCCAACAAAAATTATTTCATCATCAATGTACGAGTAGCAATCAATGAGCTGGCCAACTTTTTGGACAAAAAACAATACGTGGCAAGGTAGTCTGCTGAAACCCTTAGCAGGTTTAGTTTGTTTTATTGCGGCTAGGCGTTTACAGAAGTTTTTGCAAAGTCCACCTGCCAAACAAACAAAAGCAAAAGTGGTGGTTGTCGGTAATATTGTGGTCGGCGGTACGGGTAAAACACCTTTTATTTTGTGGTTAGCAGGTCAACTTAGCCAACAAAACATTTCTTATGGAATTGTCAGTCGGGGCTATGGAAGTAAACTTAAAAAGGAGCAAACACCTTTTTATATTCATCCAGAACAACAGGCAAACCTTTCTGCAAGTGAAATTGGTGATGAACCTTATTTACTTGCACAAAACTTAAACTGTCCACTGGCGATTTCGGCAAACAGGGCTGAGGCAGTTGCACTGTTAGAAAATAAACATGATTTAGAGGTGATTATTTCTGATGATGGTTTACAGCACTATGCCATGGCAAGAGACATTGAAATTGTTATCTTTGATGGGAAAAGGGGAATTGGAAATGGTCAGTGCTTACCAGCTGGCCCATTAAGGGAATCAACTTCACGATTAAAAACAGTAAACTGGGTGGTTTGTAATGGTTCTTGTGAAGATAAGCGGGTTTTGGAGAAAGTTTCGACTGAACCCTCGATGAAACCCTACATCATGACCTTAGAACCAGTTTGTTTTAAGCGCGTCAATGATTCTACAGTAACCCTACCACTAAACGCCTTTCAAAATACATCAGTATATGCGATTGCAGGAATAGGAAATCCACAAAGATTTTTTCACACCTTAAAAAAACTAGAGGTTCAAACGCAAGAAAAAAGTTTTGCCGATCATCAGAATTACCAACTAAGTGATTTTAAATGGAAGCAAGATGAAAAACCTTTGCTTATGACGGAAAAGGATGCGGTAAAATGTCATTCTTTTGCAGATGATGATTGGTGGTATTTAGAAGTACAACCTAGCTGCAAGGCTGAATTATTTGAACGTATTATAGAGAAAACCAGAGAGTAGATAAATGGATGCTAAATTACTAGAAATTCTTGTATGCCCAATCACGAAAACAAAATTGATTTACGAAAAACAACAACAAGAACTTATTTCATCTGCGGCCGGGCTCGCTTTTCCAATTCGTGACGGTATTCCTATTATGCTGGAAGATGAAGCGCGAGAGCTAAGCTCAGAAGAAAAAGAAAAGTATATGAAGAAGAAAAGAGAAAACGTTTAATGTCATTTATTGTTGTTATTCCCGCTAGGTATGAGTCAAGTCGTTTACCCGGTAAACCCTTGATGGAAATTATGCCAGGTAAAACCATGATTCAAGGAACTTGGGAACAAGCTAAAAAATCAGGTGCTGATAGAATAGTAGTCGCTACGGATAATCAACAAGTAAAGACAGTTTGTGAATCTTTCGGTGCAGAAGTTTGTATGACCAAGCAAGAACATCAGTCAGGTACAGAGCGAATTGCAGAAGTCGTTGAAAAATTACACTTTTCTGACCAGGATATTATAGTCAATGTTCAGGGGGATGAGCCGATGCTACCCTCGGAATTAATTCATCAGGTTGCAGAGGGGCTCGAAGAACAACCGTCAATTAATATGGCAACCCTGTGTGAGCCGATTGATGATGTTGAGACCGTCTTTGACCCTCACGCAGTCAAAGTCATTCGTAACCAACAAAACTTAGCGCTTAATTTTACCCGTGCCCCCATGCCTTGGTCACGAGATACCTTTGAAGGGAACCCAAGCTTACCGGAAAACTGGTTGTACAAGAGGCATATCGGTTTGTATGCCTACCGAGCAGGTTTTATAAAACAATATGTCAATTGGCAAGAGTGTCAACTCGAGAAAGTAGAGCGCCTAGAACAATTGCGTGTGCTTTGGTATGGAGAGCAGATTCTTGTCTTGGATGCCTTAATGGATGCCGGAGTAGGGGTTGATACTGAGCAAGATTTACAAAGAGTTAGAGCATTATTGTCAACCTCTGTCAATGTCAATAATCGTTAGTTAAATGGGGAAGTTACTTAACATCCTTACGATTGTTGCGGTGGTTTATTTTGCATACTGGGCTTTTAAAAGACATATCAACAACAAAAAACTTGCTCAGCAAGGCTATGCAATCAAAGCGGATAAAATACGTCCAATTACTTTGTTTAGTATTGTAATGGTAAGTATGTATTTTATTTACATGGTTTATTACTTACTATCT
>CAYUHO010000089.1:0-5765 GCA_964444445.1 uncultured Piscirickettsiaceae bacterium
TTAAGCGGCTTATCTATTTGTTTTTACTTGGTTTTTATTTTTTTGAGGAGGCTCTAAGTAGCCTTTAGTTGTAAATTTTTTTTCTGTTGTCTTTTCTGTTTAAAGAACTGACTAATTAATTGACTAGACTCTTGTTGTAACACACCATAAGCAACCTGCAACTGGTGATTTAATTTTTCATGTTGAATTAGATTCATTAAACTACCAGCACACCCCGTTCTGGGATCTTTTGTGGCAATCACGACTTTATCTAATCGAGAGTGAACTAGTGCTCCTGCACACATTGGACAGGGTTCTAATGTCACATACATCGTAAGATTAATCAAACGGTAGTTTTGTTTGATTTTCCCTGCTTTACGCAAGGCAACAATTTCTGCATGGGCAGTCGGGTCATTTGATTGAATCGTTTGATTCCAACCTTCTGAGATAAGTTTGTCACCTTCGACAATAACCGCACCAACAGGTACTTCACCTTCTTCTTCTGCTTTATGAGCTAAAGCGAGTGCATGTTGCATCCAGAAAATGTCTTTTTCTGATTGAGGTAAGTTAGTTGGAGCGACTATTCCCATTCAATCGTTGCAGGCGGTTTACTTGATATATCATAGGTAACACGCGTTACTCTTGAAATCTCATTGATAATTCTGCTTGATACATGCTCTAAAAAGTCGTAAGGAAGGTGCGCCCACCTTGCCGTCATAAAGTCAATTGTTTCAACTGCTCTTAATGCAACCACATAATCATACCTTCTTGCATCACCAACAACACCAACAGATTTTACAGGTAAGAATACAGCAAAAGCTTGTGAGGTTTTATCGTACCAATCCCATGCATGCAGCTCTTCAATAAAGATATTATCTGCGAGCCTAAGAATTTCAGCATATTCAGATTTTACTTCACCTAAAATCCTTACCCCTAAACCAGGACCTGGAAAGGGATGTCGGTAGACCATGTTTCTTGGTAGACCAAGCGCAACCCCTAATTTTCTAACTTCATCTTTAAACAATTCACGTAGAGGTTCTAAAAGCTCTAGCGCCATGTCATCCGGCAACCCACCTACGTTGTGGTGAGATTTAATCACCTTTGCTTTACCGGTTTTTGAACCAGCTGATTCAATGACATCTGGGTAAATCGTCCCTTGTGCAAGCCATTTTACGGAGGTTAATTTTGATGATTCTTCATCAAAAACTTTAATAAATGCATGTCCAATAATTTTGCGTTTCTTTTCTGGGTCGGCTTCACCTTTTAATTGACTCATAAAGTAATCTTCCGCATCTGCTCTAATTACTTTTAAGCCCATATTTTGTGCAAACATTGCCATAACTTGATCACCTTCATTATGGCGAAGTAAACCATGATCAACAAATACACAGGTTAATTGTGAACCAATTGCTTTATGTAATAATGCAGCGACCACGGATGAGTCAACACCACCCGATAAACCTAATAGAACTTCATCATCCCCAACTTGTTCACGAATATTTTTAATTGAATCATCAATAATATTCTCGGTTGTCCAAAGTTTTTCACAACCACATAATTCAACAACAAAACGTTCAATCATTCTTTCGCCTTGAAGGGTGTGCGTTACTTCAGGGTGAAACTGTATGCCATAAAAATTCTTTTCTTCATTCGCCATACCTGCAACAGGGCAGTTTTCAGTCGATGCCATCAATTTAAAACCTTCTGGCATTGTTTCAACCCTGTCTCCGTGAGACATCCAGACATCAAGCATTCCGTAACCTTCTTCTGTTACGCTATCTTCAATATCGTTTAAAAGTTTGGTATGCCCTCGCGCTCGAACTTTTGCATAGCCATATTCATGTTCAATTGCATTAACAACCTGTCCACCTAATTGCTCTGCCATGGTTTGCATACCGTAACAAATTCCTAGAACAGGGATATCCATTTCAAATACACACATTGGTGCTTTTGGCGAATTTTCACCAATAACAGTCTCAGGTCCACCGGAAAGAATAATTCCCTTTGGGTTAAATTCTAAAATATCCTTTGCTTCAATATCCCAGGGTTCAACTTCACAATAAACACCTATTTCACGAATCCTTCGTGCAATTAGTTGCGTGTATTGCGAACCAAAATCTAAAATTAAAATACGGTGATCATGAATATTGTGTAAAGGCATTAAATTTGGTTTCCTATACTAGAGACTTGGTGATTTGTTGATTACTGTGCATTAAAACACGTGTTAATTTATGAATCATTTTTTGATAAATTTTATTTTTTAATTCCACCGATGCTTTTTCTAATAGTTCATGACGAACTTTCCACAAAATAGTGACATCAGTAGAAATAACATTTGCGGTTCGAGGGAGCATATTAAAAAAAGATATTTCGCCAAAAAAATCTCCTATGCGAATATCATCCAACCGAACATTTTTTTCTCCAGAAGTAACGACACAGTGCCCCGCCAACATGACGTACATAGCAGAATCATCTGTTACCCCTTCAGTTAGGATAACTTCATCAGCTTGATAGCGAATAAAATCATCCATGTAATCTAACACGAACTTAATTTCTTCCTCGTCAAACTCATTAAAAAATTCAACTTGTTTCATTAACCGGCTAACAACGTCTGAAGTAAACTCTTCTAGTTTTTCCATAACAAGGTTACTCTAGACGCGGTAATTTGGTGCTTCTTTCGTTATGGTGACATCATGCACATGGCTTTCAACCATACCTGCACTCGAAACTCTGACAAACTGAGGTTTCGTTCTAAATGCTTCAATATCTTCACAACCAGTATATCCCATACTAGAGCGAATACCGCCAATTAATTGATGAATAATCGGGGATAATAAACCCTTGTATGCAACTCGTCCTTCGATACCTTCTGGCACCAGTTTATCTGCTGCATTTGAAGATTGAAAATAACGATCAGAGGAGCCTTGAGATTGTGACATCGCGCCCAAAGACCCCATCCCTCGATAAGACTTGTATGCTCTACCCTGGTAATACTCAACTTCTCCAGGAGATTCTTCTGTCCCAGCAAACATGCTCCCTAACATTACCGTTGATGCACCAGCTACCAATGCTTTGGCCACATCACCAGAAAAACGAATTCCACCATCTGCAATTACAGGAACACCTGTATCCTTAAGCGCATTTGCCACATTTGAGATAGCTGTTAATTGAGGAACCCCTACCCCTGCAACAATACGTGTTGTACAAATAGAACCAGGCCCTATCCCTACCTTAACAGCATCTGCTCCCGCTTTGACTAGGTCTAATGCCGCGTCAGCCGTTGCGATATTTCCACCAATCACATCAATTTCAGGATAGTTTTCTTTAACCCATTTTACCCTGTCCAAAACACCTTGAGAGTGACCGTGTGCTGTATCAACGATAATCGCATCAACGCCAGCATAAACCAACGCTTTAACACGCTCTTCTGTGTCCGAACCTGTTCCAACGGCAGCACCTACTCTCAAACGACCTTCCGAATCCTTACAGGCATTTGGGTGCTCTTTCGATTTCTTCAAATCTTTGACCGTAATCATGCCTCTTAATTTAAAAGCGTCATCAACCACAAGCAACCTTTCCAGTCTATGCTCGTGCAAAAGGTTTAAAACCACATCTTTCTGGGTATCTTTTTTTACCGTAATTAACTTTTCTTTTGGTGTCATTACCTGTGATATTTCTTGATTTAAATCGTCAAGGTAACGTAAATCACGACTTGTTACGATACCGACTAAATCATGCCCGTGCATAACAGGTGCGCTAGAAATACGATTTTCTTTCGTTATTTTCAAAACATCAGCAACCGTATCTGTCACCTGCACAGTGATAGGTTCAGAAATAATTCCATGTTCATACTTTTTAACCTTTGTTACAACATGAGCCTGATCTTCAATTGTCATATTTTTGTGAACAATCCCGATTCCACCTTCTTGGGCCATCGAAATAGCAAGCCTTGCTTCAGTTACAGTATCCATTGCCGCAGAAATAAATGGAATGTTCAAAACAATATTACGAGAAATTTTAGTCTCTAAACTAACATCTGAAGGCAGTACGGTTGAGTGTGCAGGTACTAAAAGTACATCATCAAAAGTAAGTGCTTCTTGCAATATACGCATCATTTATCCCCTCTAAAGAAATTTAGTGAATTCTTAAAAACCTGATATTATAAACCATTGCGCCACTTCTTAGTTAAAAACAAAAGCCTTATACAATAATTTTTATCACCTATAAAAAGTTTTATAGGTCAATTCTTATTATTTATCTTTCCATAGTCTAACTTTATGCTTAGAATAGACGGAAGCTTAAAAGATATTAAGCTCTTATTTTTATTGGAGGAAATAGAATGAAGAAATTATTTGTGGGTATCGCAATTATAGCGAGCATGTCTCTAACGGCGTGTAATGAAACCAAGCCTGATACAAATGACCTAACCACTTACGCTGGCGTTGTCGCGGAAGCTAAGGCAAAACATGCCTTTGCTAAAAAGCGTGATGGTAATGTTTGGAAACAAAAGAAAATGAAAAAAGCTTATGTTGATCATTACTTAGCAGAAGCTGAAAAAGCAAAAAAAGCTGGTAAAGATGCAAAAGCGATGGAACTTGCTAAAGAAGCTTTAAATACAGCCATTCAACAAGTAAGACAAATGGACAAAAAAGACAAGCCTGCTTGGATCAAATAACATAAGTTCGAACTAAGAAGAACCAGCCTTGAGCTGGTTTTTTACTAATTTCTTTACTTCCCTTTTAGATAGATTCCATCATCAAAACATGCAACCCATTGAGGTTTCATAACAACCAAAGATAAAATCAACATCCCATTCATAAATGCTTCTGGAAAGACCATTAGAGGTATATAAGGCAAAAAATTGTAACTTAATTTTTCAAAAGTATAAACGCCAGAATAATACATAATCATTGCCGAGGTAAATAACATAATCGTTGTTGTAAGTGCGGCAACAAAAAACCCATTAAAAAGTACAAAGATAAAAAAACCTTTCTCAAGATATCGATATGAGAGAAGCGTTAAAATCCAAACTAACATAATCGGAAGCACAACAATTACAGAGCCACTAAGCCCTAGTGCAAACCAGTCCCCGCCTTTAATAATCGCAACTGCCAATAACGCTATTGAGCCTGCTAAAATTGCGAACTGTGGGCCAAACATCAAAGTAACCGTTGTTAGCAACAAAATATGAAACCCCATTCCTGGTGCAATTGAAGCTTCACCTAACCAAGCAAGAACCAAAATCATTATGACGCCTACAAACACATGCTGAGACTCGGAATCACTGGTTAATTTTGACCAGGGAGCTTTTATAACAGCCCAAATATTAGCAACAACAAAAAACAATATACCTGGTAACAACCAATATAATGAAAAGCCCTCTGCGGAAAAATTCAATTCACTTCCTATTTTTTATAGAATACACAGATACATTCTAACCTTTAAAAATACATGCTACCAATCAAAATAATTTTTGCTTTCTTATACGATTTATTACTATTACTCGCTGTTTGGTTTGTTAGTGCCGTTCCTTTTGTCCTTTGGCAGGGAGAGAGCCTACAAACAAACTCCAATAGTATGCTCGCTTTCCAAGTGTACCTGCTTGCCGTGACTTATGTTTACTTAACCTACTTTTGGACTCTCAATGGACAAACCCCAGGTTTGCGAGTATGGAAACTAAGATTACAACGCCTAGACGGCTACATAATGACCCGTCACAATGCCAATGTCCGATTTTTACTAGGGATTTTATTGTTCCCGATTGGCTGGGTTTTTCTTTTCATAGC
>CAYUHO010000090.1:0-5763 GCA_964444445.1 uncultured Piscirickettsiaceae bacterium
AATTGATAGGCTAGAAGTCCACGCAGAATTTCAATCAGTTGTTAAGTGTCTCCTTTATTTACATAGCTACTTTTTTGTAGTTTGTTATATATTAATTGTTTTTAAACTTTTAAACTTTTTAACTCAAGGAATAGAAAAATGAAAATGCAAAAATTAAAACTTGCTGCTATTATCGCAACAGCAGTAGGAACCGCAACCCTTGCACAAACCGCAATGGCAACTGATTACGAGTCTGTACAAGACACATACTCTTACGAAATGCTTGGAAATATCGGTGCTCCAGATGGAGATAGCGGTGGTCTTGGTGTTTGGAACCACGAAACAAACCACGGCGCACAAGCTGTTATTGACTTCGGTGCTTCTGCATATAGTGAAGCTGCGACTGCAGGAGCTGGTAACTTTACAGCAACTATTAGACTATACGCAACCTGTGCACTAAGTGGGTTTGTGGGTGCTTGCCCTGGTTCTCTTAACAGTGATGATACGCCACTAATCACAACGACAGATGTTAAGCTATACGATGAAGACTGGTCTGAATCTGGAGACCTACCACTAACTTGGAATGGAGGTCCATACGCAACGCCTTATGGTGCTGATGAAGTTTATGGTGAAACTTACACAAGCTTTACACAAGATGGTTCAGAGTTTGTTGATTCTTATACAGGCGTTGATAGTTATGATGGTACAGGAATGGGAGGCTGGATTGAAATTGATGTAACTGCTCTCTATAACACCATGATTAACAACAATAATGGTACAAATGGTTACGCCTTCCTGCTAACTCAAGAGAACTACGGTGTAACACGTTTGGACGGTTGGAATTCAGCAGCAGTATCTTTCTTTTGCGATAGTGAAGGAAACGGTAATGGTGGAATTTGTGCAATGGGGAGCAATCTTGCTCCAATGTTAACAATTAATGTATCAGCGGTTCCAGAGCCTTCTACCTTAGCGCTTTTCGGAATGGGTCTTGCTACACTATTAGCTTTCCGTCGTCGTAAAGCTTAACTTAAAAAGATTTACTAACTTACATGGGGCGGGGTTCAATAGAACTCCGCCCTTTTTTAACTCATAGTATTTCTTTAAAATCTTTTAATAAAAAGAGTTTTTAAAAAAATATTTTGTATTTAATTTCTGGATTAATAAGCATGCCATCTAAATTATCATACCTAAAAAAATACATTTCTACCTTAACTATATTTCTCTTCCTAGCACTATCTGGCTGTGGTGGAGAAAATGAAGTCAAAGCAATTAATGGCAACCTTGATGGTGAAAAACCTGGCTCATCAAGCTCTTCAAAATATGCTTTTTTTGAAGATTCTGCAAAAACGGTAGCCGTGCAAGTTTTAACGGATGCAACCGATTCTAAAAAATGGGTATATTACGATTTAGATAACTTTAGCATAGTCAACCCGATAGATCCTGAAAATGATGATGCTTGGGACATTGCTTTTAAACGGTTTGTAATCAAAGTTAATGGCGGAGTTAGTGGTGCAGGCGGTGTTGAAGTTGCCACCTTTAAAGATACTTCATTTAATACTGCCTCCAGCTGGAATGGGGTTATTCCTGATAATGCTGAGTTTGCGACCGACCGCTCCTTTTTAGAGATTGCAGATGAAGAGCTACTAATTCTTGCCAACAACCCCTTTTTCTTTGTTTGTGCACATCCATATGACGATATAACCAACTCTGATACATTTTGCGTTGATTTTGATAATAAAACAATTGAACGAGACAAATTAAATTCAGATGAAGCCGCCTATGCCTTCTTAACCCAAGGTTCTGGGCAGTTTATGGATAAAGATGGTAAAGATGGTGGAGATTTGCTTGGCTGGTATGATTACTACTTCCATGAATTTCATCTCTTACGACCTGCCGAGGATGTTCATCTTATCAGAACCAGTGATGGCGAAATCATTACCTTTGAAATGGTAGGCTACTATGGCTATGAAGAAGGCGATGCCCCATCAGGAACAGTGTCTTTCAGGTTTGCCTCTTTTGATGGAGGGGTACAAATTCCACCGCCAGGCACACAACCCTTAATAGTGACGGTTAATAGCGTAACATCAGGAACTGCTCCACTACCCGTTTTATTTGTTTCAAACGTTGAAAACATTGAAGGAACCGCTAGATATGCATGGGATTTTAATGATGATGGAGAAACGGATAGTAATCTTAAAAATCCTCAACACACTTTTGAAGCAGGAAAACACACTGTATCGTTAAAAGTAACTGATGATAGAGGTACTGACTTTGAAGTGCATATATTAAAAACAATCATTGTTGAAGAGGCCGTTCCTAAAACTCAGCTTGAAGCTGATGCTGGAAATAATCTTACACTTGATATAGAAACTGAAATTGATATTACTCTTGATGGCTCAAATACGAAATTTAAAGACAATACTACAGCTGTTAGCTATATTTGGTCATCAAGCAATGCTAACTACAATCCTGACGATGTTATAAGTCCAACTGTTACATTTTCTGAAGCAGGTACCTTTACTTTTACCTTGACTGTTACTGACTCTGAAGGTTCCGTTTCTTCTGACGATGTAACCTACACAATTATTGTACCTGGTAGTCCACAAGCCTCTGTATCTGTAACAAATGAAAATAATCTATTTATTGAATCTAGTATAGAGTTTTCAGGAACAAATCATGCAAGTGATGCACTACCAACTGATACCTACGCTTGGGATTTTGGTGATGGAACAACCTCTACTTTACAAAATCCTAACCATACTTATACCAATGCAGGTAAATATACCACAACCCTTGTCGTTACTAACTTAGCGGGTTCCAGCTCTGATACTATAACGATAAGCGTAAAACAAAAGGTAGAAGCTACTAAAGATTTAGGGTTTTACGAATTTATTGACTTGGATCTAGGATTGCATGAAGATCCACCAGTTGCCAATGGTGACACAAATGGCTTAGGAGTTTTTAATAATCAAACCAACCATGGCTTGATGAGTTTAATTGGTTTTAATATTGATGCCTATTCAACCGCAGAAACACTTGGTAGTGGCAACTTTAAAATATCCATGATGTTATATGCAACTTGCTCGCCAAGTGAACATGTCCGTGGCTGTGTTGGACAAGCAGGCGTACCAGAAGAATTTAGCCAGCCAACCTATATAGACGTACAGTTATATAAAACCACCTGGGAAGAAACCAGTTCAGAAACTAGAGATGGTCTGTTAACTTACCAGCTAGACAATCCTACAAGCAGTCAATATCCCTATCTTGATGGAATAACGGAAGGACTTTGGTTATCAAGCCCTTATGGCGTTGATAATCCTGCCGATGTTTTCGTCACATTTACACAAGATGGATCTGAATATACGGATGATCATGGACGAAACAGCTATACAGGAATCGACCCCCTTGGAAGTCCAAGGCAAGGTGGCTGGATTGAAGTTAACATAACTCCTTTATATGAAGCCATGCTTGCAGACGGCAACAGTAATTACTCAATTTTATTAACGCAGGAATACTATGACGTAACAAGATATCCATTTGGGCTTATGCCTCCTGAGTTATCCGAACTAGAAGGTGCAGGACTTGTTTCAAGCTTCTGTGATAAAGAATCCTCTTTAGATAGTATTTGCTCAACAGGCGACTACAAGCCTTATTTAATTATTGAAGAAGACTAAAGGAACTAAATAGATGAAACTAAAAAATACTTTATTAGCTTTAACACATAGCTCATTAGTTTTTTTTTTGAATAATAGCTTTGCCGCTGAAGAACTTGAAAAAATAACCGTTACTGGCACTAAAATTGAGAAATCAGAATTTGAAACGCCTGGCGCATCAACCACCATTGATAAACAAGACATGGAGACGATTCAGGCTCAAAAACTAAGCGATGTTTTGCGTGATGTTCCTGGTACTAATTTTAGTGGTGGTCC
This sequence comes from uncultured Piscirickettsiaceae bacterium, assembly GCA_964444445.1. Classification (GTDB taxonomy): domain Bacteria; phylum Pseudomonadota; class Gammaproteobacteria; order Thiomicrospirales; family Thiomicrospiraceae; genus Hydrogenovibrio. The sequence goes on from CAYUHO010000090.1 coordinate 3,909, forward strand.
TAGGGGATTGGCTGAGAAGCCGATTATTCGTGGCTTAACGGATAGTAGAATACTGATAACCGTTGATGGTGTTAGACAGAACTTTACCTCTGGTCATAAAGGGCGCGTGTTTGTTGAACCTGAACTTTTAAAGTCAGTAAAAGTGGTTCGTGGTGCAGCAAGTTCAGAATCAGCAGGCGGTAGTACTATTGGTGGCTCTATCACCATGACCACTAAAGATGCGAGTGATTTTTTAGCGGAAGATGAACAGTTTGGTATTCGTTTAAAAACGGGTTTTCAAAATGTAAGTGATGAATACCTGGGTACTGCAACTGTATTTGGACTTGGTAATTTATCAGGTATTGATTTTGATTACCTTTTCAGTGCTTCAGCAAGAAACTCTACGGATGTTCGTTTAGCAACTGATGACAAAAATACCGAATATTTAAGCGATTCGAGTAGTCATAGTCACTCTAGCCTATCTAAAATTAGCTTTTTACCTAATGAACACCATAAACTAACGTTTTCCCATCAAAGAAGCTATACGCATGGGCTAATACCTATCTTTCCAACAGGAAATTATTCAGCCGAAAATGAAGTTGTCGATAGAGAAACAATTGTAACCGCACCTTTGCTAGCTTACCAGTATGAAAACGAAGATACCCCCCTGGTGAATTTTAGAGCCAAAATCTATGAAAACAAGCAAACAATCAATGAACTACACATAGATACAGGTAATAGGTTTGACAAAATAGAATTCACAACCCCTGGATTTCAAATCTCAAATACGGCACTATTTAATACAGGAAAAAATATAAATCACTTAATGACTTTTGGCATTGATTACCATAAAGATGAAATGATTTCGAACCAAGGAAGTGCTGAAAATACTAATTACCCACACTCTGAGTCAGAATATAAAAGTACTTATCTTCAAGATCAAATCACTTTTTTTAAAGACTGGTTATTAATACCAGGCGTTAGATTTGATGATTTTAAATCTCAAGTTGATGATCAAAGTGAACTAGGGGGTAATGCTATCTTTCAAAATAAAGATTCTAGCTACCAAACAACTTCATATAGCCTTGGTATTCTTTATAAGATTACCCGTAAAACAAATGTTAGTTTAAATTATGCACAGGCTTTTAATGCCCCAACCTTACAGCAACTTTATGTTTCTGGAGAACACTATATGGGAACTGAATTTAAACCCAATCCGTTTTTAAAGCCAGAAGTTCTAATTGCGGGTTATGAGTTTAGTCTTAAATCAAGAAATAATAGTATTTTGTTAATGGGCGATAGAGGTGAAATTAAATGGAATCTATATCACAATACTTATGATGATTTTATTACGCTAAAAACAGGGGGAAGGTACCACCAAAATGAAAACCTTGATAGCGTTGCAACTTATGGTTCTGAAATTGAAGCAAACTATTACCACCCTGAAATAGATGGTGATATTTTCCTTGGGCTTACTTTTATAGAGGGTGAAAACCTTAATACCAAAAAACCCCTTTCTAACTTACCAGGAAATAAAGCGGTCATTAAAATACAAAAATACTTATTCAATAGCGAATTAATGACAGGGCTTAGGGGAACATTTAATCTCGAAAGAAAAGTATCAGGCAGTGATTCTAGTGGAACAGAAAGTTACAATAACTATGATTTTTACGCAACTTGGTCTCCCCCTCTATTTGCTTGGATGAATGATGCACAGGTTGTTTTTGGGATAGATAATCTATTTGATACTAGATTTACACCCTATTCAAGTATTTTACCCTCACAAGGAAGAAACATAAAATTAACGGTTAGTACACAACTTTAAGGAGACACTTAACAACTGATTAAAATTCTGGCAACGCCAAGTTTATAGCAT
>CAYUHO010000091.1:0-5756 GCA_964444445.1 uncultured Piscirickettsiaceae bacterium
CAACTATTAATGAGCAATCCTATGTCGTTTGCCAGCTACGGAACCTGTTACTAATGCCTATTCTTATTATTGGTTTTATTCTGCTTTTTATACTCACGATCCTACCGAGTATTTGGACCAAACATATACTCAATAAATACCAAAAACCTAATCCAAATATCCCAGGTACAGGCAAGCAATTTGCTGAACATTTAATTAAAAAATATGAACTCAAAATCCAACTTGAAGAAACCGATCAAGGTGATCACTACGATCCCATCAATAAGGTTATTAGAATTTCAACTGAAAACTATCACGCTAACTCACTAACCGCGATCAGTACCGTTGCACACGAAATTGGGCATGCACTGCAAGACCAAGAAGACTACGAACCACTCAGGCAACGTACCGAACTAATCCAACATTTACAGTGGATGCAAAAATTTAGTGGCATTGCACTTATGATTACCCCTATACTCATTCCTCTACTGCACACGCCATTTATTGCTCTTGTTACATTTGCCGCAGGTTTTATTGCAATGGGAATTCCTGTTATTATCCACCTTAGCACGCTACCAGTAGAATTAGATGCCAGCTTCAAGCGCGCGTTACCTTTACTAGAGGAAGGAAACTACCTAAATCAAAAGGAACTGAAAACAAGTAAGAAAATCCTAAAAGCCTGCGCAATGACCTATGTCGCTGCTTCACTTTCAAGCTTGTTCAATTTATGGAAATGGTTTAGAGCGATTAGAAGATAATTTTTTAGTTTTTTTGAGAGAATTCGGAATATTGAAACACCCCACTCTAACTTATAAAACGATTATATTTTAGAGTCAAAGTTTGCATTTACGCAGTTACTACCTTCAGATTTTGATTGGTATAAACTCTCATCAGCTCTTCTAAAATATTAGCAAGAGAGTCGTCTTTTCTCGTTCCCAAGCTCCAGCTTGGGAATGTTTATGGCTTTAGCATGTGTTAAGTTGTTTTGAAAGGAGCACCCAAGCTGGAGCTTGGGAGCTAGAAAACATGTTGAGTGTACTTTACTGATAGGCATAGAATATTCTTTTACTCACTCCTCCTCTTTAGAAATTAGGTTATCGTTTATTTAGGGGTTTTTGCAATTGCCCAAGCTTGAATTTTTGTATTTGAATTTTGTTTTTTGATTGCTTTTGCAATTTCATTAATCGTTGAATTTGTTGTAATAACATCATCAACAAGAGCAACTGAATTAACACACCGCAATATTTCATTATTTACAGAAAAAGCCCCTTTTAAATTCTTCTTACGCTGTTTCGCAGACAAATTAGCTTGCTGTGGGGTATCTTTCATTCTGCTCACTGCTTCAATAATAGGCAGTTTATATTTCTTTGATAAAAACTTGGCCAACTCCAAGGATTGATTAAACCCACGTTTAGAAAGTCTATTTACATGCAAAGGAACTGGAACTAATGCCTCAACACCAGCAGAATCAAACGCCAGTAATTCAACAAATAACCGACTATAGAAAAGGTTATGACCGTATTTAAACTGGTGAATCATCTCTTTTAATTCATTATTCAAAAAAAATCCAACTTGGGTTAATTGAATTTCAGGTGGTTTTTGCCTACATTTCCCACACACTAGATTTGTTAAAGAGTGACCAGCACAAATTGGGCACAGCTCCTTAACTGCCTGTAATTGTTCAATAATTTCATCCGCCAAGTCGATATCGAAAGCTCTTTTCTCCGTCATAACACAAGTAGGGGGAAATATAATTTTTTCAAGATTCTTTAACATTTCGTTATAATACTGCTAAAAGAACGCGTTTAGGATTAAAAAATGGCATCAGAAACGAAATTGGGTGAAATTAGACACGATTGGACTGTTAAAGAAATCCGTGAAATCATGGACTTACCATTTAATGATTTAATGTTTCAAGCTCAAACTGTACACCGTATGTTCTTTAATCCAAATGAAGTACAAACAAGCACACTGGTTAATATAAAGTCTGGTGGCTGTGCTGAAGATTGTGCTTACTGTTCACAATCTGCTCGTAATCAAACAGATCTTGAAAAAGAACAAATGATGGAAGTACAAGAGGTACTTGAGCAAGCGCTTGTGGCTCAAGAACGTGGTGCAACTCGCCTTTGCATGGGCGCGGCTTGGCGAAACCCGACTAAGGCAGGGTTTCCACGTGTGCTAGAAATGGTAAAAGTCGTAAAAGCCATGGGCATGGAAACCTGCCTAACCTTAGGAATGCTTGATGAATTACAAATTCAACAATTAAAAGATGTTGGACTAGATTATTACAATCATAACTTAGATACTTCAGAAGCTTTTTACCCCCAAATCATCACCACCCGAACCTTTAAAGATAGATTAGACACAATAGACAAGGTGCAAAAAGCGGGCATCAATGTTTGCTCAGGTGGCATAATTGGAATGGGAGAACAGCACAGAGATAGAGCAGAATTGTTAAAGACATTTGGTAATATGCATATGCATCCAAATTCTGTTCCTATCAATCTTTTAGTCCCAATCGAAGGCACACCTTTGGCACACATGCGAGATAAAACAGATTCATTTGAATTTATTCGTGTGATTGCAGCAGCCAGAATTATCATGCCACAAACTTACGTTCGCCTATCCGCAGGAAGAATGACTCTAACAGATGAAGCACAGGCGCTATGTTTTATGGGTGGCGCAAATTCTATATTTTATGGCGATAAGCTATTAACAACAGACAACCCTGAAGCGGGACATGATGAGATGCTCTTTGCAAAACTGGGAATTAAAATGCAAACCAATGCTAAAGCTGAAGCACAAAGTAAAAAGTTAGCGGCTCAAATTACAGAATTAACTGCTTAGTCTCTTATGCCGCTAGAATCTATTAATCAGCGGCTTAGCCCTGTTTTATCCACCAAAAAATCACAGCATTTATACCGTGTTCGACCAATCGTTTCCAGTCCACAAGACACACAAATGCAGATTAATAACATTGATATAATCAATTTTTCTTCCAACGACTATTTAGGCTTGGCAAACCATCCTGAGCTACAGCAAACAGCCCAAGATTTCCAAAACATGAGCTACGGTTCAGGTGCCGCTCATCTTGTGACAGGCCACCACCAAAACCATCACTTATTAGAAGAAAAGATTGCAAGCTGGCTTAGAGTAGAAAGCACATTGCTTTTTTCGACCGGTTATATAGCAAATATATCCGTATTACAAACCTTAATGCAGAAAGGCGATCTCATTTTAGCAGACAAGCTCTGTCACGCTTCGCTCATAGATGGTGCTCTCAATTCTAAAGCTGAGTTTAAACGCTACCCTCATTTAGACATGCAAGCTTTAGAAAAAAAGTTAATACAAGCTCAACAATTAGAAAAACAAGTCTTGATTGTCAGCGACGGAGTATTTAGTATGGATGGCGATATCGCCCCCCTTAAACAGATACAATTACTCGCAATTAAATATCAAGCCTGGCTCTACATAGATGATGCGCATGGTTTCGGCACATTGGGACAAAACGGCAAAGGTAGTTTTGAACATTTCGGCTTAAGACCAGACAACAACACCATCGTGATGGGAACTCTAGGTAAAGCTTTTGGTTGTTCTGGTGCCTTTATTGCGGCATCAACAACCGTTATCGAAACCCTGATTCAACTAGCCAGACCATATATTTACACTACTGCCATGCCCGCAATTAACGCAAAAGTGTGTTTAAAAGCACTACAACTTGTAAAAACTGCCCAAGCAGAAAGAAGACAATTGCAAACAAATATTCAACAATTTAGAGAGGGCATTAATAAACTCTCATTAAACCTACTACCCTCAAAAACGGCAATTCAAGCCATTATTCTTCAAGATAGTGAAACTGCCGTTAGTTGGTCAGAGCAATTAAAAGAGTTAGGTTTTTGGGTCACAGCTATTCGCCCACCTACGGTACCAAAAAACACTGCTCGCCTAAGGGTTACGCTTTCATCATCTCATACCAGTCAACAAATTAAAAAACTACTAACGGCTATTCAGACATTATGCTAAATACAATAACCATCCCTAGCAACAAATCAAATGCTGAAAGTATTACCTTAATTCATGGGTGGGCTTCTGAAAGTACCGTCTGGCAAGATTGGGCAAGCCAATACTTTCAAACTGACTATCATATTACACTGATTGATTTACCAGGCTTTGGAGACAGCCCCCAAATAGAATCTTCTGAATCGATATTGCAAGACTGGCTTGAAGCCATTGCAGAAGTGTTACCTGCTAAAACACACTTATTAGGTTGGTCCCTAGGTGGTTTATTGGCTCAGCAAATTACCCTACAATATCCCGAAAAAGTAATTAGCTTGGTATGCTTGGCTTCAACTCCTCGCTTCACCCAAAACGATGGCTGGACTCGTTCAGTAAGTCCTGAAATAATTGCCGATTTTATCAAAGCCATCGGAATTGAAATAAATAGTGTGTTAAAACGGTTTTGGCGATTGCAATTACAGGGAACAGAAAATTCTCGTGCCCTAATGAAAGAACTACTAACCCAGATGACAAAGCGAAAAATCCCAAAACTCACACCGCTTAATCAAGGCTTAATCCTACTAATGGAAATAGATAACCGTCAGCAACTTCAGCAAATTAAACAACCGACTTTATGGCTACTTGGAGAGAGAGATCCATTAATACCACAAACAATAAAAGATGATTTGAGGAAACTACAACCAAACTCAAGAACCTGCGTAATTGAAGATGCTAGCCACATGCCTTTCTTTTCACACCCAGAGCAAACCGCAACTGAATTACTGGAATTTTGGACAAAAAACACCGATGCAACACTTTAATAAAAATAATATCCAAGCCCATTTCAATCATGCCGCGGTTAGTTACGATGAAGCGGCAGTGCTGCAAAGAACCGTTGCGACTGACGTAATAGAACGACTTACGCTAACGACAACAAACCCAAAAACGATTTTAGACATGGGAGCAGGAACGGGGATTTTAACCAAAAAAGTAATCGCTGAATATCCAAAAGCAAACATCATCGCAATGGATTTATCAGAAAACATGCTAACCAGAGCACAACAAAATTTAGATAATATTCATCTACTTGATAAACTAAAATCCATTTTTAAACCCAACCAAAAAACTTTTATCTGTGCTGATGCAAACAGTATTCCACTTGCTGATAACACTATCGATTTAATCGTCTCAAACCTAATGCTGCAATGGTGTGATGATTTAGACAAGGTTCTGGCCGAATTTCGTCGGGTTTTAAAACCCGATGCGCTATTAATGGTGACATCATTTGGCCCAGACACTCTCAAAGAACTTCGAAAAGCATGGGCAGAGGTTGATGACCAAGAGCATGTTAATACTTTTATTGATATGCACGATTTTGGTGATGCTCTCATCCGTAATGGTTTTGGACAACCCGTAATGGATGTTGAACACTTCACGCTCACGTATCAAAAGCCAATTGGTGTTTTAAAGGATTTAAAAGCGATAGGGGCAACCAGTGCTTCCAAAGGCCGTAGAACTGGATTGATGGGTAAAAATCACTTTGCCAGCATGTTAAACGCCTATGAAAAACAACGTTCAAACAATCTAATTCCAGCCACCTATGAAGTCATTCATGGTCACGCCTGGGCAGCGCAAGAAATTATAAAAGGGCCAACTCGAGATCGCTCCGGTGTTTATGAAATAAGTCTAGAGGAATTTGGTAAAACAACAGGCAAACGTTTTAAAAAATAACCAACTTTACCTGACAAATATCCCTAATCCAAAGATAGGAATTGGATATA
>CAYUHO010000092.1:0-5753 GCA_964444445.1 uncultured Piscirickettsiaceae bacterium
CCTTATCTGAGGAAAATGAAAAATCATCTGTTTCTTTAAAAGAGACAGCAGATAAATTAGAGCAGTTAGTTCGTCAATTCAGAATATAGTTCCCCAATTCTTATCTGAGGATTCGGGAGAGCTGATAACCAGTTATAACTTTTTATTGTAGGTGTAATTTTCAATAATTCTTCTCGTTTTAAGGTATTATTTGCTCTGTTTTTAAAAGAATAGAGTATTCCATGTGGACTTATCCAAACTTTGATCCTGTCGCTTTAGACTTAGGCTTTGCCCAAATCCATTGGTACGGTTTGATGTACCTGCTTGGTTTTTTAGGTTTTCTCTTAATCGGAAGTCATGAATCTAAAAAGTCTAAACATTGGAATAAAGAACTTGTCTCTGATTTTCTATTTTATGGCGCGGTTGGCGTTATTCTAGGCGGGCGTATTGGGTATGTTTTATTTTATGATCTAGCTGCTTATGTAGATGACCCTATTAGAATATTTCAGGTTTGGAAAGGCGGAATGTCCTTCCATGGTGGAATGTTGGGTGTGACCCTTGCCATGTTCTGGTTTGCCTACAAAAAAATGCATGTTTCTATTTTTGTGGTCGCTGACTTTGTCTCTTTACTGGTACCAATCGGTTTGTTTTTTGGACGAATTGGTAATTTTATTAATGGCGAGCTTTGGGGCAAAATCGCAACAGACTCGAACTCAATTTTTGCGATGAAAGTCTATGATTATGAATTGGCAAGCCTAGTAACGAAATACCCCACTCAGCTATTAGAAGCGTTTTTAGAAGGCTTTTTATTATTTATAATCCTTTATGTTTATACAAGACAACCCCGTCCTTTAGGTTCGGTAACAGGTTTATTTCTTGGTTTATATGGTGTGTTTAGGTTTTATGTAGAGTTCTATCGTGTACCAGATGAACAGTTAGGTTATTTAATGTGGGATTGGTTGACAATGGGACAAATTTTATCTTTACCGATGATTATAATTGGTTTCGGTATGGTTATTTGGTCATATAAAATGAGTGCTAAAAAATGAAACAGTATCTAGAATTATTACAACATATTATGGATAAGGGTACGCCAAAAGGAGATCGTACTGGGACAGGAACGGTTTCTGTTTTTGGCTATCAAATGCGTTTTGATTTGCAAGAAGGTTTCCCAATGGTAACCACTAAAAAGTTGCATTTGAAGTCAATTATTCATGAGTTACTTTGGTTCTTAAAAGGTGATACCAATAATCATTACTTACAAGAAAACGGGGTTAGAATTTGGGATGAATGGGCAACAGAAACAGGTGACTTAGGGCCAATATACGGTAAACAATGGGTTAGCTGGCAAAAGCCTGATGGTGAGACGATTAACCAAATTACAGAAGTGATTGAGACCTTAAAAAATAATCCTAATAGTCGTCGTATGATCGTCTCAGCGTGGAATCCGGCTGATTTGCCAGATGAATCTATCTCTCCGCAAGAAAATGTTAAACAGGGAAGAATGGCATTAGCTACCTGCCATGCGTTTTTTCAGTTTTATGTGGCAGATGGAAAACTGTCTTGTCAATTGTATCAACGTAGTGCGGATACTTTTTTGGGTGTTCCTTTTAATATTGCCAGTTATGCTTTATTAACCCATATGATTGCGCAACAAACAAATTTAGATGTAGGGGATTTTATTTGGACAGGTGGTGATGTACACTTGTATAACAATACGATTGAACAAGCAAAACTACAAGTAAGTCGTGCCCCTTATACTATGCCAAAGTTGACGATTAAAAGAAGACCCGATTCTATTTTTGATTATCAGTTTGATGACTTTGAAATTACTGACTATATAACGCATCCTCATATTAAAGCACAGGTATCAGTTTAATGAATTTAGATGGTTACAATCTTTCTTTAATTGTCGCAATGGATAAAAATAAAGTAATTGGTCAAGATAATGACATGCCTTGGCATCTGCCGGATGACTTAAAATTTTTTAAAAAAAACACGCAGAATAAAACGGTCATAATGGGTAGAAAGACCTTTCAATCCATTGGTTCAAAGCCCTTACCGAATCGTAGAAATATTGTGATTAGTCGTAATCAATCCTTTGAGGCAAATGGTGCAGCCTTATATGCTTCAGTCGAACAAGCTATTTTAAGTTGTTCAAAACAGGAGGAAGTCATGATTATTGGTGGGGGTCAGTTGTATAAAATGATGCTTCCCTATGCGACAAGGCTTTATCTTACACATGTAGAAGCAAGTATAGAAGGCGATACGATTTTTCCAAGTTGGTCGTCTGATGATTGGCAAGAAACCAATAGTGAATATCATCCCGTTGATGAAAAACACCTATTTGCGTTTACTTTTAAAACCTATCAAAAAAGATAGTCCCCCCCTGGTGATTTTTTAGTTAAAAATGACGGTTATTTAGTGTTTATTTAAACTTTTATTGATGGCTTTAATAAGATTAATAAAAAGATAATACTTGCACTAATAACAATGCTTGGTCCTGTTGGCGTGTCCAGCGTGATAGAGAGTATTAAGCCACTTATGACAGAAAGAATACCAATAATGAAAGAATAGACAAGCATTCTTTCAGGGGTTTTGGCAAGCTTGTGAGCCGCCGCCGCTGGTATGATTAATAATGAAGTAATGAGTAACATCCCCACTATTTTGATTGAGAGTGAAATTAATAGTGCGAGTAGTAGGATATAACCTAGTTGAACGCTTTTGGTGTTAATGCCATCTGTTTCAGCGAGTTCTTTATTAAGGGTTAAATTGAGTAGTTGGTTCCAGTAGTTGATAAAAAAAACAAAAACTAATAGTAATAAGGTAAGTAAAAGTAGAATATCAAACTGGTCGATACTAAGAATATCGCCAAATAAATAACTCATTAAATCAACTTGAATATTAGGTTGTAAGTTAAGAATGACAAGTCCAAAGGCTAAGCTGCTGTGTGCCAAAATTCCAAGTAGGGTATCTGCTGAGAGCAAACTTTTTTGTTCAAGTATATATAATGAAACGCCAATTATCATTGAGATAAAAACCACACCAATGGTCGGGTTTATATCTAACAATAGCCCTAAACTGACACCTAATAGTGCGGAATGAGCAAGGGTAGCACCAAAATAAGATTGCCTTTGCCAGACCATAAATACGCCTAACGGGGCTGAAATAGTTGCAACTAATAAACCGCCAATAATGGCTAAAATAAGAAAGAGTGGCGGGTTGTAAATTAAATCAAGCATCAGTGTTCATTACCATGAGTGTGATTGCATTGGTTGTTGTTATGGTGGTGTTCGTAAAAGGCAACTTCTTCAAAACCTGTTCCAAATATCTTTTGAAAATCTTTGTTTTCAGAGATGATATTTGGGTGTCCTGAGCAACAAAGATGTTGGTTTAAGCAGAGTACCTTGTTGGTACTTTTCATCACAACATGTAAATCGTGGCTGACCATTAAAACGCCGCACTTGAGTGTATCTTTTATGCTGTTAATAAGGTGATAAAGCTCAGTTTGACCTTGTAAATCCACACCTTGAACAGGTTCGTCTAGGATCAATAATTGAGGTTTTTTGATAATCGCTCTTGCTAATAATACTCTTTGAAATTCACCTCCAGAAAGATTTTTAAGTTGTTGGTTTCTAAGAGACTGAATATCAAGTTGCTGCAAGGTCTCCTCAATTTCTTTTGATTCTTTACGTTTCCATATACTGGTTAGTATTTTCTTATTGAGTGCCAGCTGCAGAAATCTTTCAACGGTTAATGGCAGTGAGTTATCAAGGTTAACCTTTTGTGGCATAAAACCAATACTAAGTGAATCAGGTTTGCGTACACTTCCAGATGTAGGTTCAATTAGAGAGAGAAGAATCTTCAAGATTGTTGATTTTCCTGCACCATTTGGACCAATCAGGGTTACAATTTCGTTTGGAAAAATAGAAAAAGAAACATTGGTTAATACTTTTCTTTCTTCGTAATGATGCGAAATATTAATTGCTTCAATTAGTGGTAAAATAGCGTCTTTTGAATCCATGATCAAATTGTACAAAGTAGAGGTTGTTTTTGAAAGCTATTTTATTTTTATTCTTCTTTATTGTTTCTCCGTCAGTCCTAGCGAAAACAATTGTTGTTACCTTGCCCCCCTTAGCTTCTGCAATTAAGCCCTTATTAGTTGAGGGTGATGAATTAATCGTTTTATTAGACAATAATCAGTCTCCGCATCACTTTAGTTTGCGTCCTTCTCATTTGTTCAGCGTAGCAAAAGCCGATTTGATTGTATCCGTTGGTTTAGGGATTGATGACTGGGCAAAAAAATCGATTGCATCTAGTAAAGCAAGTCATATATCACTTGCAACTTTAAAAGGTGTTTTGTTAAGGGAGGTGAATGATGATACGCACGAACATGAACATAGTCATCACGGTAAAAATCAGCATGAAAGTCATAAAGAAAAAGTACAGTATGACCCACATTTATGGCTAGATATTGATAATCTAAAGGTACTCGTCTCAGTCGTTGCAAAAGAACTTGGTGTGAATGAACAATCATGGTTAAAGCAGTTAACAGAAGTGGAGAAAGAAATAGCAAGTCAATTGGAAACTTATAAAAATAAACCCTTTTTAGGCCAGCATGCTGGCTTTCAATACTTTAACAAAAAATACCAACTGCAGTCACTCGGCTCAATCCAAGTAAATGAATCAGGAACCAGTATTAAAAAAATACTAAGGTTGCAAGCAAAGATTGAACAGCAAAAAATAGGGTGTATTTTTTCGTCTCCACATGGGTCTGAAAAGCAAATATCGGCATTAATTGAGGGAGTAAAGCATAAGGTTAATATTGTTCGTTTAAATGGTTTGGGAAATAAAGATCAAACCAGTGTAGAGGTAATGAAAAATCTGACAAAAGAATACATACGTTGTTTAGATGACTAATATAAACCTGATAGGCTTACCAGGCGCTGGAAAAACTAGGCTTAAAAAAGCTCTGCTGAGACTGCTGAAAGAACGAAAAAGAGAAGAGCTGAATGTTCTGGTTGATGACGCTACAGAAAAGGAAGTCATCAACTGGTTAGTCATCGATATTCGCTCGACCTTGAATCATATACAAGCTGAAAAGCATTTGGTTGATGCCGCCAATATTGCCTCGTTGATTATTCTGAATTTTGCAGAAGAATCACCATTGGATGTGCAGATTTTCTGGCAAAAATGGATTACAGCAAATGCGCCTAATGTCCCAAGTCTGCGAATTTTTCATTCAGCTTTTAAACAGGATTTTAATCTTGAGAATGGCTTATCTAATTTGTCTAAAAATAACTATAAATCATTGAAGCTTACAACCTTAACCTATGATTTAAAAACCGTCAACTATGAACATCTAATGGCAGGTTTAGAAGCTTGTAAGCATAATTTAGGAATGGATATTTGGCGAGTCAAGGGTTCAATGAATACCATAGAGTATGCAAATCCTGTCGCAATTGAAGTAACGGTTAATCGCTGGGATAATTTTGCCAGTGAAGAATCGCAAAATTTACTGGTGATAAGTGGGAGACAGCTCGAAAAAAGTTTTATTCAAGATGTAATTGATGCAGCTCAGTTAAAAGGTTGATATTTAATAAATATCAAAAATCCTTAATAAATCCTTAACAAAAGCTTAATGAAATAAATTCTCATTGCGCCTTGATTTTTATGGTAGAATTACCTACAGAGAAAAAGCCAAAACAGAATTCAGTTCTGTACGGAAAGTCACGGGTACTTAAGAATAATCTTAGAGTATAGCCGGATTACCT
>CAYUHO010000093.1:0-1657 GCA_964444445.1 uncultured Piscirickettsiaceae bacterium
CCTTCGGGCGCACCATATTTAAACCCTGTAATTCAACGAGTTACGGGGTTTTTTATTGCCTAAATTTTATTTTTGTTCTTCTTTTGGCATAAATTTAAGTACATTACCATTGATGCAAAATCTTTTGCCTGATGCGGTGGGACCATCATTAAAAAGATGACCTAGATGTATGCCGCTGCTTGCGGATCTAACTTCGGTTCTTAACATGCCGTGGCTTCTGTCTTCGTGAAGTGTGACCGCGCCTTTTTCTACCTCTGAAAAGCTTGGCCAACCTGTTCCGCTTTTAAATTTAGTGTTGCTTTTAAAAAGCACTTCACCAGAAATTGGGTCAACAAAGTCTCCATTGCGGTTTTCTTTTAGGTGTAAACCTGTACCCGCTCTTTCTGTCGCTTGTTGAAAGGCAATACGGGCTTCTTCACCTTCAAGTGTATTTTTACCTAACCATTGCCAAAATTCCATTTTATCGCCAGCATAACCCGTAAAACGCTCAACCTCTTTCCCCGCTTTAAAAAGCACAATGGTGGGGGTTGCAAAGATTGTTTTGCGTAGTTTCCAGTTTGTAGGAGCTGAAGTTGATTCTGTTGTTTTTATAGGGGTTGTTGATTTCCAAGTGTTAAGAATATCCTCTTTAAATTTTTGACAAAAATGACAGTCATTAGATTCATAAACAATCAGTTGTATTTCTTGGTTTAATTGGGATGAATCCAGAGCGATATTTGTTTTATTTTGCTTGTCGGTTTGTTCGTTTCTTGGGTAACTTATTCCTGTTCCTCCCAGTCCGCAATAGCCGTTTGGGTTCTTTTTAAGATAGTCTTGATGATAACCTTCGGCTGCGTTGTAGTTTCGTAACATGGCGATTTCTGTCGTAATTTTGCCGAATTTATTTTTGCTCATTACCGTTTGATATTGTTCTTTGGTTTTCTTTGCAATCACGGCTTGCTGTTCGTTTTGATAGTAGATCGCACTTCTGTAATTGGAGCCAACGTCATTCCCTTGTCTGTTTCCTTGAGTCGGGTTATGATTTTCCCAGAATGCGATTAGAATCTCTTTCAGGCTGACTTGCTGAGGATTAAATGTCACCTTGACCACCTCAGAGTGATTGATTGTGTTACTTCTTCCGTAGGCAATTTGTTTTTCAAGTGCAAGTACATCATGATAGTTGCCATTGGTATCATCTCCTCCAGCATAACCACTTTGTACATCTATGACACCGTTAATTTCAGACATTCTTTTTTCGGCACCCCAAAAGCATCCCATACCTAATACAATTGATTCTGTGGCAAGTTTCGTTGTGTTTGGCATGTTTTTACTCTCTATTGTTTTGTTTGTTAGGTTATCGACATTTTTTTCTTCTGCACAGGCAATAATTGTGCTTGAAAGAATAAGCGCGAAGAAGGAGGTTAAGATTAATTTACTCACAAATAGTCCTTGTTTTTTTAATTATAAAGTCTCTATTCAGTAGAGCCTATTTTGTAGGAAAATATTCCAGTTTTATCCAAAAACAACGGTGTCAATGATTGTAAAGGCTCATGTATTTAGGTACTATTAGATCTGTGTTAGTACAAATTATATGGTTTTAAATTGTTTAAAAATATTTCCTTAAAAACTAAAATATCCTTTCTGATTTTCTTACCATCAGTTATTGTACTGCTGTTTT
>CAYUHO010000093.1:1757-5736 GCA_964444445.1 uncultured Piscirickettsiaceae bacterium
AGTCATAATGAAGTCATAAAGCATAGTCACCAAGACGCT
The DNA here is from genome assembly GCA_964444445.1 of uncultured Piscirickettsiaceae bacterium. Lineage (GTDB taxonomy): Bacteria > Pseudomonadota > Gammaproteobacteria > Thiomicrospirales > Thiomicrospiraceae > Hydrogenovibrio. Next base: position 1,797 of record CAYUHO010000093.1, read on the forward strand.
AAATATTTTAAGTTTATCCTTTCTTACACTAAGTTAACTAATCAAATAGCTGAAGAGCGTGGGAAGTTAACAGGAAGTTTAAATCTAGATGCTAAATTGAAAGTAGAAAAATTGGAGGGGGTATTTAAACAGACTCAGCAAGCAATCCTCGATTTGCCAAAGTTGACAAAACAGCAACAAAATACCAAATTAAATGAAAAAATAGAGTTGATAAATACTAGGTTGTTACAATTTGAAAAATACAGGGAAGGACTCCTTAGTACTGTGCAAACCCAGAAACAACAGCAAGCTATTTTTGATTATTATTCAAGTCTTAATAAATTAATAATTAGCTTTTTAGTAGACTTCAGAGAAGTGACTAAAAATGACTATTTGTTTAAAAAAATATTTGTATTATACGAATCTGCCTCATTGAAAGAGTTTTTTTCATTAGAACGTGGTTTGGTGTTTAATATCATAAAGAATAATCAGGTAACAGAACAACAGTATTCACAGCTTGTTACTTTTCGATACCTTCAGCAACAGCTAAAGCCGTTTTTACCTTATTATTTTGAACATATATTGCCTCTTAAAAATAAAAAGATAGTAGCTTCTATTGAAGATATTATAAATGACATTTTAACCAAATCATTACGATCTCAGTATCTTAACCGTATTCATAGTATTGTCGGCTATGGAGGATTAATTCATGTTTTTAAAAATTATATTTTGCGTCGAGATGAAACTTATTATAAACAGTTTAAAAACAATCAACTTAAATTAACAAATCTATATGCGACTATTCTTGATGATACTAGGTTATCTGAGGAAACCAAGCAGGAGTTGGTAAAGGTTCTATCGACTTTTCAAGAGTATAATCAAAAAATCGACCTTGTAAAGCAGCAATTTATCAAACAATCAGAACAAGTCAACGTTGTTGATATTGATGAACTGATAAAAGTAAATGATACATCTGCTTTAGAGAGTATTTCAAAAATTGTTAACAAAACAGCCGATGTTACAGCGGAGAAGTGGTGGCAGCTTGCAACGACAAATATCGACTACCTTAATCAAGAAATTGACAAACTATACGCTGGAATTGAACAGGAACACCAGAGGCATATTAAAGGGCAGACTAGAGAACGAGACCTGTTACTAGTTATTATTTTAGTTTTAGTTCTATTAGCTGTTTATATCATCAATGTCATTCTTAAAGATAGTTCTGCTAATCTATCTATCTTATTTGAAAATATGCAGCTGTTGAGAACCCCAGAAGAAAATACGGCACTGCAAGAACCTAAAACCCAAGATGAGCTGGGTCGATTAATTACAGTTTTAAATAAGCATGTAGAAGAAAATCGCTTGATTGTTAAACATATGGCTATTTTTGAATCAGTATTTAAAACTATTAATCAAATGGTGATGATAACGGATCGCAATCATGATGTTCAGTTTGTAAATAAATCGTTTGAAAATCATACAGGTTATATGTTTGAAAGTATAGAGGGTCAGCACTCCATGTTTTTATATTCTGACCAAACAAGTGAAAACGTAAACAGAAAAGTCTTTAGAAAGCTCCAAAGAGATGGACATTTTAGGGATGAGTTTACATATAAGCGTGTTGATGGACATGAATTTCCAGTTGATTGTAATATTACGGTTTTAAAAAATAAACAGCAGGAAATTGAAAGCTATATTTATATTTTTGATGATATTACCGAGCAAGTTCAAAGAGAAAAATATACCTGGGAACAGCTTAATATTGATAATTTAACGGGGTTGTATAATCGACAATATTTGATTAAACGGTTAAAAAAGGATATTGAACTATCAAAACGAAATAACCTAAAGATAGCCCTATTATTTATTGATTTAGATGGGTTTAAGCTAGTTAATGATACATTAGGACATCTTGCTGGTGATATAGTTTTATTTCACGTTGCTAAAATTTTACAAAAATATAGACGAGAAGAAGACATTGTGGCTCGTTTGGGAGGAGATGAGTTTGTTGTTGTGTTTAATGGTATCGAGAGTGTTCAAGCTATTGATAACATTACCCAAAAGTTGCTTTTAGCGATATCTAAACCCATTCCTGTTGAAAATCAAATGGTAACGGTTACAGGTAGCATCGGAATTAGTATTTTTCCAACAGATTCAAAATCTGTCGAACAGCTAGTGCAACATGCGGATACGGCAATGTATTCAGCGAAAGATCTTGGCAAAAACCGATTGCAATTCTATGAAAAGCAAATGCAAGAGAAGGTGTTGAATACAGCTAACACTCACCGAGAGTTATTGCTGGCAGTTAAGAATAACGAGTTGCGTTTATTTTATCAGCCAATTATTGATTTAAAAACATCTCAAATTGTCGGCGCGGAGTCATTGATTCGTTGGCAACACCCGATTAAAGGTTTAATTTTTCCAGATAGTTTTATTTCAATTGCTGAAGAAATGGGGTCGATTGTACAGGTTGGGGAATGGGTTATTGAAGAGTGTCTTCGTCAAGGGATAGAGTGGAATAACAACAAGGTAATTAATGATGACTTTAAGCTGACGGTCAACGTGTCTTCTCGTCAATGTATTGATGGTTTTCAAAGACTGACAAAACAACTGGTAGATGTTTCACAAAGAATTAGTGAAAAACACTATAAGAACTTTATGCAGCTTGAGTTTACTGAAAGTATTCTTTTTAACGATGACCTGCAGTTGAGAGAGAAGATTAATACGATTAAATTACTAGGGTTTGACTTATTGATAGATGATTTTGGGACAGGATTTTCATCCTTGAGTTATTTAAAAAAATTCCCTATGTCCAAGTTAAAAGTTGACCGAGCTTTTATAAAAGATCTTGAAGAAGATAAAGAAGATCGTTCATTAGTAACCGCCATTATCAGTATGGCACATGCATTAGAGATAGAGGTTGTTGCTGAAGGAATAGCAACCCAGTACCAATATGGCTTCTTAAGAAAGTTAAATTGTGAGTTTGGGCAGGGCTATTTATATTCAAAGCCTCTTCCTGCCAATGAATTTGAACAATTTATTTTAGCCAAAAACTAATTTTTAAAGCTATTTCAAAAAAAAATCACCAGGGGGGGTGTTTTTTATAGAATACATTTATTATTTATACGTTACTAGAGATTAAAAATGGGCAGAGCATACCAAAACCGTAAAGATTCGATGGCTAAGACTTCAAATATGAAGGCAAAAATCTACTCCAAGGCAAGTAGAGAAATTTATGTTACTGCCAAAAATGGTGGGGCTGATCCTGATGCGAATTTAACCCTAGCTAGATTAATTGAGAAGGCGAAGCAAACCCAAGTGCCAGCTCATGTTATTGACAAGGCGCTTGAGAAAGCGACTGGGTCGGGCGGTGAAGACTTTCAAACGGTTCGTTTTGAAGGCTTCGGACCTGGTGGTTGTATGGTAATTGTTGATTGTTTAACTGATAATAATAATCGTACCTTTGGTGAAGTTCGTGGTATTTTTACGAAAGCAAAGGCAAAACTAGGTACGGTAGGTACCGTTGCTCATATGTTTAATCACTCATCTATTTTTGAATTTGAGCATGACGATGAGGATGTTGTACTTGAAATTTTAATGGAAGCAGATGTTGATGTAACAGATGTCGAGTCAGAACAAGGATTGGTCAGTGTTTTTACGCCACCAAATGAGTATTTTAAAACTAAAAAAGCTTTAATAGATTCGATAACAGATTTACAGTTTACGACTGATGAAATTACTTTTATTCCGCATGAATATGTTGAGTTATCTGAAGAAGATTTACAAGCATTTGATAAGTTTTTAGATGCTTTAAATGATCAAGATGATGTACAAGAAATTTATCATAATGTGAGTGGTTAAAGTTATTATCTAAATCTTATCTGAGGATTCGGGCATTAGTTAAATGATTTTCCAAAATAGAAGTATATAGATTGGATATCTTTATCATGGTATCCATATG